>CATLZI010000050.1 GCA_950063125.1 uncultured Porticoccus sp.
CCCCTTCAAAGTGCATCAACATGCCATCAAAATGTCCAACCTGATCAATCAGATGTAGCAGGTAGTCGGGGGCGTTGAACGACCACATCGAAATCGCCCGCACCGACTGACAGGTAGGGTTGTTGCCCTGCCCGAGACCCAGGGGCTGCCCAAGTACAGAAAGGGTCCCGGCCAGCAAGAAGACCCGTGCGGGCAGTGCCTGACCAAAGGCAGCGCTGATCGCAGCGTTGGCATTCTCGGAAAGATCAAGCGATATCTGCCGCCAAAGACCGGGGCCAATCGGCGGAATGAAGAGGACACCGCGCTCCAGCAACATGGCCAGTCCGTAAACCGCTTGGGCGGTTTCAGGGTAGATGGCTTCTTCAATCAGCTGATAGACCAGCTTGCTGTAACACTGCAGTGAATCCAGCCCGGTATTGCTCAGACCCAGCGCATCGGGTATCAACTCAACCCGTTCATTTTCCAATAGCCAGCGCAAAAACGCCGCATGGTAATCGGAGACCAACCCCACATCATGCATGGCCCGGGCAAACCCGCGGGCTTCCTGTTGCAGGGCATTGAAATCCATCGCGGCGAGATACGCCCGATAGTGGGGTATTCCAAGATCATCCAGGCTGGTCTTGGTGGGTCCGAACAATGCCGAGATCAACCGGTCTGCACCAAGGCGGGCATCACCGAGACTGTAATCGCCCCTAGCCAACGTAATCGCGATCTGCGTGATCATGGCTTTGACGTGGCCAACCTGGATCGGACGCTGACCGAGAATACGCCAGATTTCATCGGTGAGATTGCCGAGAATATCCTCGTAGCCAACGTGCTCCACCAGAAAATGCAGCAGGTCATTAACCACCTGTGTCATATCCGGCTGACTCTGTCGTTCCGCCTCAGAAACACCGGCAGAAAACACTTTGCTCAGATTGTGGGCCAATACCTGGGAGAGGAAATGGTGGGCCTGCTCTGCTGAAAATCCGGTCCGGACATAACTGCCATTAGCCACTGACAACGCCCGCAACTGGCTGAGACATTCAATCACAAGCGTCTGTCGGTCACCCAGCTCGAGGGTATTGGTCACCAGACTGGCCAGCAGCGTTTTCGGGTCCTGCCAGTCGGTGCCAAAAAACACCCCGGCGCGGTCGAGTCTGGGCGCCCACAGATAGAGCCGTTCAATACCCCCCGGCTGCATCATCAATCGGCGACAGAGCTCGAGCACCTGCGGCGTCGCCGCGGGTTTGGCAAAATCCCGACTGCGCTCCAGCCGGCTAACCGCCTGCTCCAGAGAGTTCTCAATCACATCAGCCAGCTCAGGTGAGCTGGCTACAGGGCCCGTTTCCGGGGAAACCTCAGACATAAAAATCCAGTTCTTCCTGATGCTTCAGCAAATCGCGCATCGTGTAGGGCTCCGCACCAAAGAAATATACCAGCCCCCAGTGCGTACCGAATGCCGAGCGCTTGGTGACCTTGTTTTCCTGCGGGGCCTGTAGCTCATGAAACTCGAAGTACTCATGTTGCTCCGTTTCTTCCGGAATACACAATTCACTCACGACCCGACGGCGCGGATAGACACCGAAACACCCGGCATGGCCTTTGGCATCCACCACTTCTTTGGGAAAAAATGCCGTAATTTCCTCTTCCGTGGTGTGCGGATCAAATGCCAGCACCATGCCCTGATAGGCATTAAAGCCATAGGCCCGTTCAAGCAATTCAAACACTTTAAAGCCTGGCGGACGATAAGCCACCTCACCAAAGTACATTTTACCGTCTTTGGTGACAAAATATTCCGGGTGAATGAAGCCGAAATCAATATCAAATGTTTCAATCAGTTTTTCTATTTCTTCCTCAATGCGGGGTCGCCATTTCTCCAGCTCGGGGGAGGCCGGCACAAACACCGAGTAACCGAGGGTGACGTATTCGGAAATATTCAGAAAACGGATTTTACGGTCGTGAATCCAGGCTTCTACGGCGAATTCCCAGCCATCCAGATGGCTTTCCATCAAAAACGGGAACTCGTCTTCAGGAATAGCCTGGACATCATCGGGAGTTCTGACGACCCGATGGCCGAGACAACCGGCCTTGTCAAAGGCCTTCAGGTGAATCGGATCATTCGGGTCACCATCCAGCTTGAGCAATGCCTGATTGACGCGTTTAAGAAAATGAATGACATCCGATTTGTCATGGGCTTCTTCAAAAATACCGACACGAATACCGCCCAGTTGCGCACGACGCTTCATCAGCGCCTTGTCGCGAAACAGCAACGACTGCCCCATCAAACGGGGATTTTTCATCAACACCGCATTGATCGCACCAGCCCACTCCACCGTTTCCTCGAACAGCGGAATGGCGACATCCACACCCTCATCATGCAAGGTCTGGGCAATTTCCATAGAGCGATCATTCAGTCGCTCAAAGTTCCATGGGATATAGGGAATATTGTGCTTTGTTGCATATTCCTCCGCCCACGGTGGAGCAATGACCACGTAACGCCTGTCCATCCTGTCCACAGCGTCAATAGCATTTAGCGACCAGCCCAGCAAGGCAACATAGCCTTTTTCCTGATTCTTTGCTGACATAAAAAAACCTCCGGATAACACCTGTTTCTGTGCCTTTTTTTCATCAAAAAAGTGAATTAACGACGCTTGATAACCAGTGAAACCTGGTCAAAGGGAAGGCACTTCAGAGACCAGTGTGGCCCATTTCGGGGTTAAAGATCAAATAAGCGACCTTTTGGAAATTGCAATAGAAACACGGAATTAGTGGCGATTCGGCGCCGTAGAACGTCCCTCGACAGGCTGGGTGCAGCTGAATTACAAGGCCAGCGTGGCTGCGAAAATTCATTGGCAAAATGCCCCACCACGGTTCTGGTCATGAACATGCAACGAGTTTAACCGTCTTAGACAACACCCTGCTCCAGCATGGCATCTGCCACATCGCGAAAGCCGGAAATATTAGCACCCAATACCAGATTATTCGGCTGGTCAAATGCCTTTGCTGTCTTACTACACCGGGTATAGATCCCGGCCATAATCTCCCGAAGTCGAGTCTCAACCTTCTCGAAAGGCCATTGCTGCATGCTGGCATTTTGGCTCATTTCGAGCTGGCTGGTCGCCACACCACCGGCATTGGCTGCCTTGCCTGGGCCATACAGTATTTTTTCGGCTATAAATAACTCAACCGCCTCGGACGTCGACGGCATATTGGCTCCTTCAGTGACACACATGCAGCCATTTTCGATCAACGCCCTGGCATCGGCTTCTGTCAGTTCATTCTGGGTTGCACAGGGGAACGCCATATCAGCCTTGTAACGCCAAACGGCATGGCCATCCTCGGGATAGGCATCAACCGGGGTGAACTCCGCATTTGGAAATTCTTTGAGATATTCCTGTAAAGATACGCGCAACGTTTCCTTGATGTGCTTCAACGTGTCAAGATCAATGCCATGGCTGTCATAAATCGTGCCGGTTGAGTCGGAGCAAGTGACCGGTTTGGCACCGAGCTGGTAAAGCTTTTCAATTGTATAAGTTGCGACATTGCCGGCACCGGACACAAGGCAGGTTTTGCCAGACAGGCTTTCTGCGTTCGACTGCAACATACTCTCCGCAAAGTAGACACAGCCATAACCAGTGGCTTCCCGCCGCACCAGTGACCCACCCCAAAGCAGGCCCTTGCCAGTGAGCACCCCCTCATAACGTCCGGTGAGACGTTTGTACTGACCAAACAGGTAGCCAATTTCCCGTGCGCCCACACCAATATCACCTGCCGGCACATCGGTGCTGGGCCCAATATGGCGATAAAGCTCATTCATGAACGACTGACAGAAACGCATGATTTCCTGATCAGAGCGCCCCTTCGGATTAAAATTTGCACCCCCTTTCCCGCCACCGATCGGCAGACCTGTCAGGGCGTTCTTGAAAATCTGTTCAAAACCAAGAAACTTGATGATGCCCGCATTGACCGAAGGATGGAAACGCAGCCCTCCCTTGTAAGGACCGAGTGCAGAATTGAATTCAACACGATAACCCTTATTGACCTTGACCTGGCCCTGATCGTGAACCCAGGGAACGCGGAACATGATCTGGCGTTCCGGTTCAACAAGCCGCTCAATAATGCCACTGGCACGGTAACGGGGTTCACTTTCCAGCAGAGGTTCGAGGGATTCCAGCACTTCCTCGACGGCCTGATAAAACTCGGCTTGAGCAGGGCTTGATGCCACCAGCTCACAAATCGTTTTATGAATATACGACATCAATCAATCTCTATAGCATGCGCTTTTTATGGTGGCTTACAACACAACAGCCGCCACATGAAAACTAGCGCCAATAATAGGGCACCCACAGATAATGTTGGCTGGGTGTACGAATCAGGGTGACAACGGATCGCAATCAGAGATACGGAAAGTCCAGATCGGATTTTATCGTGTCCGGCGACATGCTGAATAATAGCGCACTAATATGGTGCGCTCAAAATATCCATTCTGAGAGACCAGATCACATATTGCGCCGATACAATCCGCCAACACGGTACAAGGCCCCACTCATCTGCCCGAGGGAGCAGCATTTGGCGGCCTCCATCAAACAGGTAAAGGAGTTGTCCCGCTGCAAGACCACCCGCTGCAGCGCATCCAGAGCGATTTGGGATTGACCGTCGTGCAGTGACTGGTAGGCCTTCAGATTATTCACCTGCTGCTGCTTTTCGGCATCGTCGGAGCGGGCCAACTCGCGTCCCTCAATGGTTTCCTCTGTACCGGCTTCCGGCAAATAGGTATTGACCCCAATCAACGGCAGAGAGCCGTCGTGTTTGCGGTGTTCATAATAAAGGCTCTCTTCCTGAATCTTGCCGCGCTGGTACATAGTATCCATGGCACCCAATACGCCACCGCGCTCGGAGATTTTTTCAAATTCGCTGTAGACAGCCTCCTCGACCAGATCTGTCAGCTGATCAATAATAAATGAGCCCTGCCAGGGGTTTTCGCAGATATTCAGGCCAAACTCCCGGTTGATGATCAATTGAATCGCCACCGCCCGGCGCACGGATTCGGTGGTGGGCGTGGTGATGGCCTCGTCGTAGGCGTTGGTGTGCAGGCTGTTGGTGTTGTCGAAAATCGCGTAAAGCGCCTGCAACGTGGTGCGAATATCGTTGAAACTCATTTCCTGGGCATGCAGGCTGCGACCTGACGTCTGGATGTGATACTTCAACATCTGGCTGCGCGGGCTGGCACCGTAACGGGCCTTCATGGCCCGCGCCCAGATGCGCCGCGCCACCCGGCCCATCACCGTGTATTCCGGGTCCATACCGTTGGAAAAGAAGAAGCTGAAATTCGGCACAAAGTCATCCACCTTCATACCCCGGGACAGGTAGTACTCCACCAGGGTAAACCCGTTGGACAGGGTAAATGCCAACTGGGAAATCGGGTTGGCCCCCGCCTCGGCAATGTGATACCCACTCACCGACACGCTGTAATAGTTGCGAACATTGTGTTCGATGAAAAAAGCCTGCATGTCGCCCATCATGGTCAGGGCAAAACTGGTGGAAAAAATACAGGTATTCTGGGCCTGATCCTCCTTGAGAATATCAGCCTGCACGGTGCCGCGCACTGACGCCAGGGTTTCGGTACGGATACGCTCGTAGGTCTCGGTATCCACCAGTTGATCGCCGGTAATACCCAATAGTGCCAACCCCAGGCCATCGTGGCCCTCCGGCAATTGACCCGCATACTGTGGACGCGGTTCATCGCCAAACCAGGCATCGATTGTCTGCTGCGCCTCATCCCAGAGATTGTTGTCTTTCAGGTATTTTTCCACCTGCTGGTCGATGGCGGTATTCATGAAGAACGCCAGAATGATCGGTGCCGGGCCGTTGATGGTCATGGAGACGGAGGTAGACGGCGAGCAGAGATCAAATCCGGAATAGAGTTTTTTCATGTCGTCCAGGGTCGCCACCGACACACCGGAATTGCCCACCTTCCCCCAGATATCCGGGCGAGGATCCGGGTCGGCGCCATAGAGCGTCACCGAATCAAAGGCGGTGGATAGCCGGGTGGCCGACTGCCCCCGGGACAGGTAGTGAAAGCGCCGGTTGGTACGCTCCGGGGTGCCCTCACCGGCAAACATCCGGGTGGGATCCTCCCCGGCTCGGCGATAGGGAAATACCCCCGCCGTGAAGGGATAACTGCCGGGCAGGTTCTCCGCCAACAGAAAGCTGAGCTGCTCCCCCCAATCGCGACACTGGGGGGCAGCAATTTTGGGAATCCGCAGGTGACTGAGGGATTCCACATAGTTTTCACCCACAATGTCCCGGCCGCGCACCTGATAGCAGTATTCCTGCTGCTCCACACCGGCTTTACGCTCCGGCCACTCCTGCAACAGGCGGATCGACTCGCTGCTCAGATCACCGATGGCATCCTGATAACCCCGTCGCAGAGCACACAGCGTTTTGTCACCCTCACCGTCGCTGAGGGCCGCCACCGGGTAAAGCTCCAACGGTTCCGGCAACAGGGGATCGCCCAGGGATGCCAACACCTGATAATACTGAAACGCACTGGCGGCAAGCGCTGCCTGGTGGTCATTGTGCACCTTGATCTGGCGGCCACCCTCACTGATTTCCGCCAGGTAGCGCACCCGATTGCCGGGGATCAGCGCCACTGACCGCGACGCTGAAGCACCATCAACGGCGGGCGGCATCCAGAGGTTTTCATCCAGGGCCTTCTTTTCCACCAGCAGGCGACACAGGTGATAAAAGGCGCTGTTCAGACCGGGGTCGTTAAACTGGCTGGCAATGGTAGGGTATACCGGAATCTGCTCCGCGGTCACGGCAAAGGCATTGTGATTGCGCTGCCACTGCTTGCGGATATCCCGCAGGGCATCTTCAGCGCCGCGCTTGTCATATTTGTTGAGAATCACCATATCGGCGTAATCGATCATGTCGATCTTTTCCAGCTGGCTCGCCGCACCGTAGTCGCTGGTCATAATATAGAGAGAGAAATCCACCAGATCGACAATCTCGGAATCGCTCTGGCCGATACCGGCGGTCTCCACCAGCACCAGATCGTAGCCGAGGGATTTCAGGAACAGGGTGACATCCCCCAGCATTTCACTGGTGGCCAGGTGCTGGCGGCGGGTCGCCATGGAGCGCATATAAATCTGCGGTGATGACAGGCTGTTCATGCGAATGCGGTCACCGAGCAACGCACCCCCGGTGCGGCGACGGGTCGGATCCACCGCCAGCACAGCGATACGCATTCCGGGACGCTGCAGCAGAAAACGGCTCAGCAGCTCATCCACGGTACTGCTTTTACCCGCGCCACCGGTACCCGTGACACCCACTACCGGAGTGTTTTCGGCAGCCAGCTGCCAGGTCTTTTTCAGCCGCGCCAGTTCAGCGGGGACAATGGTGCCCTTCTCAATAGCAGAGATCATCTGTGCCACAGCAATGTCATCATCCAGCGAAGGCTGCTTCGGGTAGGGGCTGGGACGGCGGGCCCGGTGGGCCCGGCCCACCAGATCATCGATCATACCGGTCAGGCCCAGGGTCATACCGTCAGCCGGGTGATAGATTCGGTTGACACCCTCGGCCTGAAGCTGGGCAATTTCATCCTCCGTTATGGTGCCGCCACCCCCACCGAATACCTGAATGTGCGCGGCGTTATTCTCGCGCAACAGTTCCAGCATATAACGGAAATACTCCATGTGGCCGCCCTGATAGGAGCTGATGGCGATGGCATCGGCATCCTCCTGGATCGCCGCCCGTACCACCTCGTCGACACTGCGATTGTGGCCGAGATGCACCACCTCTACGCCGCCACCCTGAATCAACCGGCGCATCACATTGATCGCGGCATCGTGGCCATCGAACAGCGAAGTGGCCGTCACAATCCGCAACGGCGTGGCATCAACCTTCGGACGCGCAGGGTTATCACGCATTGCTTCTGTCACAGTCACCTCCTTTTACAAGACCGGATACACAGGGTCGGCGGGAGCAGCCACCGCCTGCCAAGTTTACAGTCTTTAATTATAGGCATTCAGTATCGGACACCTGCTGAATGAATCGATGCTGACATATTGTCCGACAATATGTCAATTTAGAAAACTCTGCTATTCTTCTGTCACCATTAACAGACCGCCAGCAACGGATCACCCATCATGGCCCAACCCGTCAACTTTGGCCCTCTGGCCCACCAGCCCGCTTACCGGCTGGGCAGTGAGAAAATTCGTCACGCCATTATTTCCGGCGAGATTGAGGCGGGGGAACTACTGCCCACCGAAACCGATCTGGCCGAACAATTTGGCGTCACCCGCTCCACCGTCAGGGAGGCGATCCGGCTGCTGGAACACGTCGGCATTCTGGGGCGCGCCGACCGCAAACGGCTGGTGGTGACAAGACCGGGTACCGAGGCCGTCGGCCGCTCCGTCAGCTCCGCCATGCTGATGCACCAGGTGACTTTCGAAGAACTGTGGCAAGTGGCCATGGGGCTGGAGCCGCTGGCGGGCAAGCTGGCGTGCCTGTCTGCTACTGACGCCGAGAAACAGTTACTGGCGGACAACCTGGTACGCACCCGCGAGGTGATGGCCGATCACGATGCACTGCTGGAAGCAGAAATCGACTTTCACAACCTGGTGGCGCAGGCCTCCCATAACAGCGCCCTACTGCTGGCGCGCGCCCCTCTCAACGAGCTGTTCTATCCCGCCTGGGGCGCCGTGATTCGCGCCCTATCACCGGGTGAACGCATCCTGGTCGCCCATCAACATGTCTACGATGCCATCTGCGCGGGTGATCAGGAAAAAGCAGAAGAGTGGATGGAAAAACACATGCGTGACTTCCGCCGGGGCATCGAACTAGGCAATCTGGGATTTGATAAACCGGTACGGGGCCAAGTATAACCACCCCAAAGCTGGCAGACATCCTACGCCAAATGATGATACGAACTACGAAGCCTTTACCGGAAAAATACCGGCCATTGACCGTCTATCTTGAGTTATTAGCGACTGGAACTGCAACGCGATTACCAGCCGCTATACTGTCAGGGTATAGATGGTGCTTAACTTGGCGTTACCCGCCTTGAACGCTGGAGGAGAGTAAAATGTTTTTATCGTTATTGGGCATCACCTTTGCGGTTTCACTGGTTGTGTGTTTTGTCGTTTCAAAATTATTCGCAAGGCCTATCAAGGGGATACTTGAGCGAATAGTCGCCAACGATATCGCCTATGCCTGGACTACCTATCTGAAATTTGCCGTCTATGTGGTGGGTATCTCCGGCGGCGTTCGCATTCATTATCTTGAGAACTTTCTGCGAGAGCCAACGGAACATTTCACCCCACCTGCGTTGACCTCTGATCGCTGGGTGCTGGAAATCTATCGAACAATTATCGAGTCATTGCAATCTATTGCATGGATGCTGCTCGTATTTTTTGTATTCGCCTTGATTGCCTACGTCATCGTTCGTGTATTCGGGCAACGTTCAAAAAATCAGGTTACTACCGATGATCAAACTGAACTATAACCAGTATGACTTTGTGTGTTCGGCACCGGGCACTAAAAAGCAGCAACTGTTCCGTGCCGGTTACTGAAGCGTTAGCGTTTTCACGACCAACATTTCATTCAACAACGAGGTATTTACTATGGCAATGGGATCAGCAAGCACAATAAAAATAATCGGTATTATCCTTCTGGTTGTGGGCGCCGGACTGGCACTTTGGGGGTATCAACTGTCGGAGTCTATCGGTTCGGAAATAACCCAGGCTGTTACAGGGTCGGAGACGGATAAGGTCATGACACTCTACATTGCCGGTGCTGTCAGTTTTGTTGTGGGCTTATACCTTTTCATTAAAAATTAACTCTGGAGGCAACTATGGATATCATTAGCTTAATCATCTTTTTAGCCGTAGGTGCATTGGCCGGCTGGCTTGCTGGCAACATCGTAAAGGGAAGCGGACTTGGCCTGGTCGCCAATATTATTGTGGGTATTATTGGTGCTGTACTGGGTGGATTTTTATTCGGCTTGCTCGGCATAACAACAGGCGGGCTGATAGGCTCTATCATTATGGCCACCATTGGCGCTGTTATTCTGTTATATATCGTCAGCATCGTTAAGAAAGCCTGACTTGTTCTAACAAACCTGACAAATTATTGCAGTGCTACCACCATGTTGAGTTGAACCCGCTGATGGCGAAGATGGTCAGGACGCCTGATGAATACTGCTGGTCAAACTATCGGGGCAATGCCCGGTTTGGTCAGCCGCGCCTGACAACAGGATGGGAAAACAGGTTTCCATTGAAGTTGCTGGCAGCACCCAGCAAGATTGGCCGAGGAACATCGCAAAAGGAGGTAATTCCGATGGCAAGGCAACCCGCCAAAGTTAAAATCAGGAAGTAATCATCCAGCTGAACATTCGAGCCTGTTCACGCAGGCTCGAATGCCCAACGTGAGAATAGAACCATGGACTGGAGCACACTCCTTGCCGGGGCGCTCATTGGCGGCCTGATCAGTTACGTTATCGACAAACTCCTGACATTTATCGAAAACCAGACATTCATCCGGCTCGCTTACAAGGGCGAATTCTATTCATACCGCTACGCCACCACAGATGCCGACAAGCTCGTTTCCCACCGGTGGAAAATTGCACGAAAATTAAATGGCTCCATCGGCGTGACAATTGAGGAGCTCAATCATGAAAACCCCTTCAAATATAAAGGCACTATCAGGGTAAAAGACCGGTTTATCTATGTACATCTGCGCGGGATAAACCACTCCGAGGAAATGTTCTATATCTTTCCGGAACCCATAGACAAGAAAATTACCGCGATTCAGGGTGTGCTGGTGGCCATCTCCATGGATGGCAAGCCCTGGTCAGGCAACGAAGTTTTGGTGAGCGAGCCCATCTCGCCACAAAAAGCCGTAAAGCTACTGACTGAACGCACCTAGGCTGCCAAGAAAAATACCGCCTCTTTTCAGCCTTTGCGTATCGGGACAATAATCGCTTTACTCGCCCCTCTCGATATTTTTGGCATCAGATTCTGGCAAACAGAGTGAAGGCACCAACTGGGGATGGTTACAAATCCTTTAGCTCCCGACGCAACATTTCCAGGGCTTCCTGCATCAGTTCCGGCTCCAACAGCGGCACTGAAATATCGACTCCCCTGGCCAGCACCTCAGTGACCACTTTCAGGGCCTCGACACGG
>CATLZI010000051.1 GCA_950063125.1 uncultured Porticoccus sp.
TTATCGAACATGTCTTCAGTGGTAATACACTGCTTGTCACGCTTAACAATGGCATCCGGGCCGAGGTGTTTTTCGTATTCACAGAGTGAAGGATCACGGTCCTGACCAAGTGGCAGAGATTTACCTTCGGCGATACGCTCTTTCAGGCCGGTGTTATGAGCCTCAAAACGGTAGCCGGTAGCTGACGGATAACCACCCATCAAGCCCCAGTCACTGTTCATGTAGCCATTGCCCATGAAGAACATGGTCCAGTCTGCCGAGTTCCAAACCATACGGAGGGTTTCATAACCCAAACCACCGCGGTACTTACCGTAACCGCCAGTATTGGTTTTGATACGACGACCCATGTACAACAGCGGTTCAGCCAGTTCCCAGATCTCGATATCGCCCATGTCACCTTCAGGGTTCCAAATTGCAGCAGCGTGGTTCAGGCCATCTTTCATAGCACAGGCACCAGTACCACAAGCTGCAGTTTCGAAGCTGTTAACCGCGTGAACTTCGCCGTCCTGGTTCACACCACCACCTTGCAACCAGTTACAGGGGTTGGAGTTACCGGCGTTAACTTCTTCCAGATAACCGCGGGCGAAGTACGTACGGCTGATGCCGCGCCACAAGGAACTCCAGGATGACACCAGGAAGTGCCACGCGTCAGCATGTGCTGTACGGCGGTCTTTCGGGTTGGTCCAGGTACCTGCAGGGCAACGGAACTCAGTCGCATAACGAGGGCCATCATTGATACGTTCGGTAGGAACCAGAGACTGGGTCATCATCACCCAGATACCGGAGGTGAACGCAGTGGGGTTAGTGGTATAGGTGTGCCCGCCCCAGCGGCTGGAACCTTCGAAATCAAGACGCCAGGTGCCATTGGCTTTCACGGTGATTTCGCAAGGGGCGTGCATGATCGAGTCCATTTTTGCAAAAGTAGACGGTACATGGACATCCGGGTGGCTGTAAGGAACGTCGACAAATGCAACTGTCTTCACTGTACCGGGCACACACATTGCCTTGATACGCTTGACCAGGCCACGGCGACCGTCTTCAATCACCTCATACATGAATTTTTCAACGGCTTCCACACCTTCTTCTTCAATAACTTCAGTAAGCATTTTGCGGATCATGTGGCAGCCGGCAATACGGGTTTTCTCATCGAGAATCCAGTATTTGGTCGTACGAATATTACGTTGACTTTCGTGCAGATAGTCACGCAGAGGGGTATCGTTGATACCTGTTTTGCGACAGCTGATCTGAATGCCATCACCAAAACGCTGGATTTGGCCATTTGACATGGAACCAGGACCCACGGCACCAGTATCAATTACGTGAGTCATGCCGCCGACCCAGCCTCTCAGGTATCCATCATAGAAGATGGGTACGATAGTTGCGATATCACAGGGGTGAACGTTACCAACCTGACAATCGTTGTTGGTGAACATGTCACCATCGGCGATACCGGGGTTGCTTTCCCAGTCATTCTGGATCATGTATTTGATCGCTGCACCCATGGTACCCACGTGAATGATAATACCTGTAGAGGTGGCAACACAGTCACCGGCAGGGTTGTACAGGGTAAAGCAAAGTTCACCTTCCTGTTCAACAATGGGCGATGCGGCAATTTTCTTGGCCACTTCACGAGAGTTAACCAAACCCGCACGAACTTTGGAGAAGATACGCTCGTAACCGATTGGATCTTTTTCCTTAAATTCGAGGGTTTCGTGACCGTTATAGAAACCAGTTTTGGCTGTACGCTCCTGAATGGCATTACGGTGGTCGTTTAGAGTCAAGCCGCTTTCAAGCAGTTGACCGTGGGTGTTACCCAACGCATTTTTCATAATAGTCATAATTATTCCTCTGTATCTTTTTCGTCTATGTAATCGACGTTAGCAGTTATCTTTAATAGATATTCGCTATTTATTAAACCTCGATCAGGTGGAACAGACGGTGCCCATCCAACCAAGTTTCAAAGCCAGTCGGGATTACATATGTAGTTGCATCAGACTCAATAACGGCTGGTCCGGTTATTCTGTTACCGGGTAACAGGCTTTCCATTTTGTAGAGTTTTGCAGTAACCCATTTACGACCATAGTAGAACGGACGTTCTCCAATTACTGCTTCAGCTGGAGGATTCGGACCGGCATCTGGTTCAGAAGGAATGCTTGGCTTCTTGGTTTCAACAGATCCACGCATGATAGCAGCAGTCACACCAAACCCAAGCTCAGGTGAACGAGCAGCGTCGGCATATACCCGGCCATAGGTTTCATCAAAAGTGGCAACCAGCTTATCCCAGTCTTCCGGAGAACCGATATCGGAAAGTGGTGAGCTCATTTCCAGGTCGTTCAGCTGACCCAGATACTGCATGCGGTAACCTGGGGTGAGGGTGACGTCATCTTCGGTAAACCCGTTAATCTTGAACTCTTCCATTACTTTGTCTGCCAGCTCTTTCCAGCAAGCACCCAAGGTGTTCACAGCTTCCTGCTTTTCGGCAGTTGTCGAGTCTTTGGTGATACCGATATCTGTACTCTTATCATAGCGGTATTCAAAGTCTGCAGTAGCACAACCAAATGCAGAGAAACCAGCAGCCCAAGCAGGAACGATAGTTTCTTTAAAGCCGAGACCCATGGTATAGCCATAGGCGTGAACCGGACCACCACCACCGTATGAGAAGCATACGAAGTCACTGGGGCTGTAGCCCTTGGCACTGATCATGGCGCGCAAATGCTGACGCAAGGAAAGGTCCAGCAGCTCAATAACGCCCGCCGCTGCATCTTCCAGGGACATACCAAGCGGATCAGCGATCTGTTCTTTGACGCACTGCTTAGCACGTGGAACGTCCAGCTCAAGAATACCGCCGAGGAAGTTATCGGGGTTCAGGTAACCCAGGATGATGTGACAGTCAGTTACAGATACTGTGTCAACACCACCAGCAGGCCAGCAAGTACCAACGCGATAACCGGCACTATCTGGGCCGAGTTTCAGGGAGTTACTGTAGGGATCGATACGAACGAAGCTACCTGCACCCGCACCAATAGTATCCATGGATACCAGCGGCAGAGACAGAACCAGTCGAGCACAATCGCCGTCCTGATGCATGGACACTTTGCCCTTAACAATCAGCGCCATGTCGAAACTGGTACCACCGATGTCAGAACAGGCAACGTTTTCGTAACCGAGCTGCTCAGCGAGGTAACGAGAGCCCATCACACCACCGATAGGGCCGGACACCAGTGTACGAGCCAGTTCTTTAGCCTTCCAGCTGATGGTACCGCCGTGGCTGGCCATTACGCGCACGTCATATTTAGCACCGACGTCTTTCATGCGCTGGCTAAGGTTAGCCAAAATTTTGCGTGAAGGCTCGGCAGCGTAGGCTTCCAACAACGTGGTGTTGGTACGGTGAGTTTCTTTACGAACCGGGTAGTAGTCGACAGAAGCAAATACCGGAATGTTAGAGCCCATCTCTTTGATAACTTCAAGACACACATCGCGAACTGCGCGTTCATGCGTACCATTAAGGTAAGAGCTCAGGAAGCTGATCACAATTGCTTTACAGCCTTGTTCGACCAACTCACGGGCAGCTTCACGGGCCTCATGCAGACGAACGGGAATTACCACACCGCCTTTGGAGTCAACACGCTCGGTAACACCGCGAGTGTCATGGATGTGCGCCAGAGGCTCATCATAACGGTGGGTGTTGAGGTGGAGACGGTCTTCAAATGCATAACCCAGATAACACTGGATAGCACGACCCATGCGATGGAAGTCTTCAAAGCCCTTACTTACGATCAGACCAGTGCGAAGACCCTTGCGACCTACAACGCGGTTAAGCATCGCGGTACCAGAGAATACGCAGGTGACCATTTGCGGGAAGACTTCTTCAGGAGTTGTGTCCCAGTGAGCCAGTGCATCAACACTGGACGTCAGCACCGCGTTGGCTTCATCGACGTCACTTTGTGCTTTACCGACGACGAAGGTGCCATCTGCACGCACAAAAAAAGTATCGGTCATCGTGCCGCCGGCATCGATACCCAGAACTTCAACGGGATTGGTTAAATCATTCAAGTGTATATCCTCTTATGTTGATTACTTCTACCCCTGCCCAACTTATTTGATTTGCTTCTTATAGTTAATACTACAAATCATTCGTGGACTGAGGAGCCCTCGCATACGACTATAGCAATAGCCGTGCCAATAAAAATTTATTGTTAAATTTTATTATGTTATAAGAAATATCAAATTAATGTTTAGCGGAAACCGACTATAATCGTTCGAATATCAGTCGCCGGCCGGACATTAATCGAACTGGATTAAAACACGGCTTAATGGTTCATGTCTACGATATTGCTGACTATATAGACCCTCTGGCCAACAGAAACCAAGGCTTTTAGTGCCACCTGGACCATTATTGCAAACCACTTGTAATTGAATGACTTGCGAGTGATTATATTTAATGAGGCCTAAAATCCATAAACGTCCTATAATCGTACAACGACTATTTTCATAATAACAACCCGGTGAGATAAGAGTGTCATGAGTTATGAACCTTCCCTTAAGGGGTCCACTGCCGTTTCGCACCCGACGCGGGTTGCTTCTGCACGCGAGAAGCTTCTGACAGACGGAAACCTGCCGGACAATACCGTTCGATCAGTCATTGAGGCTTCCTGGCAGCGTTGCGTAACAAGCCAGGTTGATCCGCTAATTGCAAAACGGGCACTGGAGCTCAGCGGTGAAGAACTGACGGGAATCAGACGACAGCACCGAGAACTGCTCTCCGCATCCGAAATCATCATGCGCGAGGCCAAAGAACTACTGGCAGAATCCGGCACCATCATGCACCTTGTAACGCCCTCCGGAATGATACTGGATTACGAAGGAGATCCCGACACACTGGAACTGGCCAACAATTACAGCTTAATCCCGGGTGCCAACTGGAACGAGCAGGCAGCAGGAACAAACGCCATCGGCACTGCACTGAACATTGGCGCACCTGTGCAGGTCCACGCATTTGAACATTTCTGTGAAAACATAAGCCGCTGGACTTGCTCTGCGGCCGTTATTCGTGACCCGTTCGAGAAACGCCTGCTTGGCGCACTGAATATTTCAGGTTTGAAAAAC
Organism: uncultured Porticoccus sp.; assembly: GCA_950063125.1. Classification (GTDB taxonomy): domain Bacteria; phylum Pseudomonadota; class Gammaproteobacteria; order Pseudomonadales; family Porticoccaceae; genus Porticoccus. Next base: position 5,107 of record CATLZI010000051.1, read on the forward strand.
ACATTGCATGATTACTGCCTGGCACTGGCCATTTCCGGTGCTCGCAGAATTGAAGGTCAGTTTGCACAACTCAAACTTGCGAAGAGGGACCTTCTGCTCGGCACAACCATTGATCATTTTGCCTCTTCAGGAAATGATGGCGTACTGCTGTTTGATATGGATGGCAAATTGGTTCGCACCAACACTATGGCTGACAAGGTTCTGGCGGCCAGGGGTATAAGAATCAATCTGACGCCATACAACCCCATTCTGACACTTAACAGTGAGGGAGCGTACACTCCCGAACAGGATACCGCACTCAATCAGATAGACCAGCAATGGGTTCAGCCTGTCACCCACCAGGGAGAGCAAATTGGTTACCTGGCCGTCATTCCTCTCCCCGCCCGCTCGTCACAGAGAGTATCTGGCAACCCGACCACCATCCCGCCCCCCTCTAAATCTACCGGTTTTTTCCGCCTGGTAGGGCAGAGCGCCCCTTTCCTGAAAGCAGTTCAGCAAGCGAAGCGGGTTGCCAAAGCACCCATACCCGTTCTGCTCCAGGGCGAAACGGGGGTTGGCAAGGAGCTTTTTGCCAGGGCGATGCACGAAGAGGGACCATCCAACACAGGCGAATTTGTTGCGCTCAACTGTGGCGGACTTTCCAGGGATCTTCTGGCAAGCGAACTGTTTGGGCACATTGAAGGCGCTTTCACCGGCGCCCGTCGCGGCGGCATGATTGGTAAAATAGAAGCCGCTAACGGCGGCACACTGTTTCTGGATGAGATAGGCGAGATGCCCTTTGACCTCCAGCCAATGTTTCTCCGGGTACTCCAAGAATCTGAAATCTGCCGGGTAGGCGACACCAGACCACGCAAGGTCAACTTCAGGCTGATAGCCGCCACCAACCGGGATCTGGCTCAGGAAGTGGCGGAAGGTCGCTTCAGGATGGATCTTTACTACCGAATCTCGTCAATGACACTGACGGTGCCGCCATTGCGGGAGCGAACCGGAGATGTCTCACTGCTCGCTCACAATATTTTCGCCCACCTGCTGGAACAGCATTCTGGCGACCAGAAACGACTCAGCAAGCCATTGCTCGATCTACTCGAAAAGCATAGTTGGCCGGGCAATATTCGCGAACTGGGCAACCTGATTACCGCCGCTTTCTTTCTCTCCGATCGCGAAGAACTGGGACCGGAAGACCTCCCCAAGGATTTCCTTGCCGCGAATCTGGAGGGCCATGAAGGCGAAGAAGTCTCCAACCCCCTGGATTTTGCCGAAAAAGAGGTGATTATCCGGTCCATTCGCGAACAGGGCGGCAACCTGACAAAAGTGGCCAAACAGCTGAACATTGCGAAAAGCACCCTGTACATCAAACTGAAAAAATACAATATCAAACGCGCCTGAATAACCTGTTTACAGACTCTCTGTGAAAAATCCCTGCCACTTTTGGCAGGGCTCATTAGAGCGCAAACAGGTCCGCTTATCTGGTGCCGACATCCTCAAAGGAAAACTCTCTGGCTACCCTTAGTGTCCGGGTAGCCAGCTGAACCTCCTTGAGGAACAACATCAGTGCAACAATCAACAGTACCAGAGCCAACACGAAGAATCCGATAACCAGACCGCCTATGTGCAACTGCCAGAACCCGCCCACAAACAGGCTGACAATTAATACGCAGACCAGCAATCCGGCCGCCGTGCAAAGCCCAATAGACCAGTTGGTGACTTTGGTCCTACGCCAAAGAAATTTAAGCTCCTGCTGGCAAATCGCCTTCTGCTCGGGGTCACTCAGGCGAATCTCTCGCTGACCAACGACCCTGGCGCGATCAACAATTCGCCCTAGCCGACCGGATATGACATTGAGAAAGCCCGCTATGCCCGCCAACAGAAATACCGGCGCAACCGCCAGTTGAATAATCAATGCCAGATCAGTTACCTCAATCATCGAATTCATTTTTTACTCGCTCCTCGCGATCGGTTGCTGACCCACGCTGAAATACGCCCTGATACGTTCACCCGTGATATAGATCGAGGGCACCAGCAGCAGAGTGACAAAAGTAGCCAACAAAACGCCAAAAGCCAACGAAATTACCATGGGTATCAGGAATTGAGCCTGGGCACTGCGCTCAAACAGTATCGGTGTCAGTCCAAAAAACGTAGTCAGTGATGTCAGCACGATTGGCCGGAACCGGTCCCTGGCCCCCTGAACAACCGCATCCACTGCATGCCATCCCTCTTTTTTCAACTGATTGATGCGATCAATCAGCACAAGATTATCATTGACCACCACGCCGGCGGCGGCCAACACTCCCATCATTGAGGGCATGCTGATTTCCTTGCCGAACAACAGGTGGCCAATAATGGCCCCAGCAATACCAAAGGGCACGGCGCTGAGCACAATAATCGGCTGCCAGTATGAGCGGAACTCCACGGCGAGCAAGGTATAAATGGCCAATAATGCCAGCGCCATCATCTGTAAAAAGCCTATTTCAAAGGCTTTTTGATCTTTTTGTGCGCCGTCAATTTCCAGCGTTAACCCCGGGAATTTCTTCACCAGATCGGGCCAGTGGTCCCGCATAAACACTGCCACGATCTCATCGGCAGAAGCGGCGCCACTAACCAGCTCACCTTCTATCTCGACCATTCGCTTGCGATCACGGCGCTTGATCTCCGTATACCCCGGCACAAACGCGATATCCGCCACAGCATTGAAAGGCAACTCACGGCCATCATCCGTCCGGATACGCAACTCATCCAGTGACGATACCCGGGCTCGCTCCGCTTCAGGATAACGAACCATGACTTTGACATCCTCCCGCTCCCGTGGAATACGCTGAGCCTCGACACCATAAAATGCATTGCGCAACTGTCCGGCAATATCACTCAAACCGATTCCGAGCGTGTCCGCATTGTCTTTAAGACTGATTTCGATTTCTTTGCTCGCTGTACGAAACGAACTGGAGACATTGAAGACCCCGGGGTAATCCAGCAGCAGGGATTCAATTTCCACCGAAGCCAAACGCAACTCATCAATCTGCTTGCCCCGGAGAAGCAAGTTGATCTCCTTGGGCCGCCCCATCAAGGTATATTCAACCCGGTAGTCCTCGACATTTTCAACAGCTCCGATATGTTTCTGCCAGAGCTCAGCCACGGCCTTTGACGAAATCGAGCGGGTTTCGTTACTGGATAACTCCAGAACAACCGAGACGATGTTTTCCCGACTTTCGGCATAGTGATTTTCAATGACCGAGCGCCCATCCTCGCCAATCAACAGAGGCTCCTGCTTTAACCCTGCTACGCCCCCTTCTATCTGTCGCATAATGGCCAGAGAGCGATCGAAACTGACACCTTCCCGCAACTCGGCTGATGCCCGCAGGTACTCCCCCTCAACCACCGGAAAAAAAGCGACGCGCAACCAGCCGGTAAAGAAAACCCCCAGTATGACAATGAGAACCGCCAGAAACAGCGCCATGGTGGTACCGCTGTGGCGCAGGCAACTTTCCAGCACCGGCCGGAACTGATGATCCGCAAACTGCTTCATCCACCGGGAAGCCCCGTTTCTCGCCCTCTGCAGCCATTTTGCAAACAGCCATGTGGCCTGTTTCTCGGGTTTCAGATGGCGCAGGTGAGCCGGTAAAATCAGGAAAGACTCCAGCAGCGAGAATGTCAGCGCAATAATCGCCACCTTGGGCATTTCTGCCATCAGCTTGCTGGAATCACCAGGTAACAGCAACATCGGCACAAACACAATGATCGTGGTCAAAACAGCAAAAGTGACCGGCTTTGAAACCGCCAGGGCCCCCAGCGAAGCACTGTCATTGCCGCTCAGACCGCGCTCGTGATGCGAGTAGATACTTTCACCCACCACAATGGCGTCATCCACCACGATGCCGAGGATGAGCAGAAAAGCAAATAACGAGACAATATTGACGCTAATCCCCAGGTAGGGCATTAACCACAGGGTGCCCACGTAGCAAATACCAATGCCCGCCGCCACCCAAAAAGCCAGTACCGGACGTAAAAACAGCACCAGCAGACCGAACACCAGCAATAACCCGCCGAGCGCATTTTTGGACAGCAGATCAATTCGACTACCCAGGTAAACCGACAAATCGCGCCATACCACCAGCTCGACGCCGGGCTGAAGACTGGGCAGCTTCTCCGCAACATAGGCTCTGACGGCCTCTGAAGAAGACACAACATCGGGGTTGCGGGTATTGAAGAGATTGATAAATACAGCGGGCTTGCCATTGAACATGGACACCAGATCCTGCTCTGCAAAACCGTCGTTAATACGGGCAATATCACCCAACAGAACCTGGGTGCCATCGCTATCCCGCAAAACCACAATGCTTTCAAAATCTTCCCGCTGGTAGGCTTGCCCCCGGGTCTGCAGGACAATGTCGCCCGCTTGCTCACGCACCTCACCGGCGGGCAAATTGACTGATGAACGCCGGATGGCGGCAACAACGTCCTCGAATGTCAGTTGGTAGCGGCGCAGTGTTTCCTCGGATATTTCCACGGCGACCTCTTCAGGCCGCGTGCCACCTATTTCCGCCAGAGTGACGCCCGGTAACCCGATGACTTCATCCCGAATAGACTCGGCAAGTCGCTTGAGGTCAGCTTCCGCCATCGGTCCCGCCAGAGCCAGGCTGAGAATCTGAGTTCTTGCCAACACCTCTTTGATCCGTGGTCGCTCGGAATCAACCGGTAACGTATTAATAGCGTCTACCCGGGATTTCACATCATTGAGCAGCTTCTGGGTATCGTGGCCGTCGGCCACCTCTATCTCAATCCGCCCCATGCCCTGATAGGCAAACGAACGCAGCTCCTCAATACCATCCAGATCATGCACCTGCTCTTCGATGCGGATACAGATCTGCTCTTCAACCTCCCGCGGCCCGGCTCCCGGGTAAGGCACCTCGACCTGAACCACGTCCCTGGGTATTTTCGGAAACATTTCCTTGTCGAGGTCCGGCAAACTGGTCAGGCCACCCACCAGTACCATCAACATCAATAAATTGGCAGCAATGGGATTGCTGACCCACCAATGAATCACCCCCCGACCTGACGTGCTCATGGGAGGTCCGGCGCCGACACAAGCACTGGAGACACTTTCATCCCTTCGACGATATAACCCGGCCTCTCCAGCAGGATCAGCTGCCCCTCAGGTATACCCGTAATCAACAGGCTTTTTTCTAGTACCTGCAATACCCGAACAGAGACCGTACGCAACCGGTTTTCTTCATCCAGCACGAGCAGTTGGTCCTTTTCATACAGTGCCTGGCGAGGCACACGAACCACAGCATCAAAGGAGCGACCCGCCACTTCTGCATTGACAAACAGTCCCGCCACCAAGGGGGGCGAATACTGATAGGGATTGGCTACCTCGACAATCCCATAAATGACCCGACTGCGCGTATCAACTGAAGCATCTATCCGCACCAGCAGACCCGGCCAGTCGTCGGCCTGCTGGCCATCAAACCTCGCCGACAGGGTCACCTGAAGCGGGCTGTCGGCTTCAGGCCTGAGCGGCAGGCTCAAGCGCGATGCCTGACTCGCCGTCAATGGCAGGCGTACCGCCATGGTATGTGTCGCGAAAATCTCTGCCACCTGCGTGCCGGAACTCACATACTGCCCCTGGTTCACCTGTGTCTGGCGTATCAGACCATCAAAGGGCGCAACAATCGTCGTACGCTCCAGATTGATTCGGGCCTGCTCGAGATCCGCCCTGGCCCCGGCCAGGGCGGCTTCTGCCGCCTTTAACTGGGGCTCACGCAGAAACAATGCGTTGCCTTCTCTATTTCCCAAATCCCGCCACTCCCGCTTCGCCTGCCTGGCTTGCCCTCGCTCCATGGCAAGGGTTTTCTCCGCCTCAGCAACCCGTGATGATGCCCGGATGACTTCGATATCGTAATCTCTGGAATCCAGTTGCAGCAGCACCTCGCCTTCACTGAAAAATCCGCCATCGACAAAATTCGCTGAAACAGACATCACCTGTCCCGCAACTTGGGCGGCCAGCGCCACCTCAACCTTCG
>CATLZI010000052.1 GCA_950063125.1 uncultured Porticoccus sp.
AAAGGGTCAGCCCCCCCAGCTCAGAGACCCCCAGGCCCGTAGCATACAGCACTTCCAGCATGGTGCGATCACGCAGACCCAGCAACGAATCGGTATCCGGCTGATTCAACAGCGCCTCCACATCCATTTCTGTAAGGCTCTTTGGGAGCGGACGACCCAGCTTGGGGTTTTCCACCATAGCAATGGGATCTTCGACAAGCCGGTTTTCCCGAAGTAAATAACGGTAGAGCCCCCGCATACAGGATAACTGTCTGGCGGCCGAACGTGTCGACACGCCCTGTTCAAAACGGCGGGCCAGATAGCGCTGCACATCCGCAGCCCCCAGCCCAATCAGGGCCAAATTCTCCCGTGCCGCCCAAATGGCCAGCGCCTCAAGATCGCGTCGATAGGCGTCTAGGGTATTGCGGCTCAGGCCCTTTTCCATCCAGAGGACATCGAGATAATTGTCAATCAGGTGTTGGTCGGTCGATGTCGGCGCCATGGGTTACTCTAACCGGGCTCGAAGTATGGAACAATCATCAAAAATTGCAGGCAACCCTGAAAACCGCTTTCAGCCATAAAAAAAGGCACCAACCTGTGGTGCCTTTTTCCTGTTGGGGAACAAACTCAGTTGAGCTTTTCCTTGATACGTGCAGCCTTGCCCGACAGTTCGCGCAAGTAGTAAAGTTTGGCTTGGCGCACATCACCACGGCGCTTGACCTGCACACTCTCAACCAGCGGGCTGAAAGTCTGGAAGGTCCGCTCAACGCCAACGCCATTGGAAATTTTTCGAACAGTGAATGCAGAATTCAATCCACGATTGCGCTTGCCAATCACCACACCCTCGAATGCCTGCAGGCGCTCGCGGGTGCCCTCTTTAACCTTGACCTGAACAACAACTGTATCGCCTGGGGCAAACGGCGGCAGTTGCTTGCTCATTTGTTCTGTTTCAATTGCGGTAATAATCGAATTTTTGTTGCTCACGGTTTGCTCCTCAGCTTTTGTTGGTTGGTGGCATGCCACCTTTTTGAGTAGCGTCGCACAGAGAGGAAAACGACTCAGTCACTTTCATCTGCCGACTCTTTGACAATCCTGTCCATTAACTGTTGTTGCTCGTCACTGAGCACCAGCTTTTCCAGCAGTTCCGGGCGTCGCTGCCAGGTTCTGTACAACGACTGCTTTAACCGCCACTGCCGTATTTTTTCATGGTTGCCCGACAGCAACACCTCGGGCACTTTAAAATCCTGATACTGCTCCGGGCGCGTGTAATGAGGACAATCCAACAGGCCATCGGCAAAGGAATCCTGATCTGCCGAGTCCTCATGCCCCAATGCGCCGGGCAATTGCCGAATCAATGCATCAAGCACCACCATGGCGGGCAGCTCACCGCCACTAAGTACGTAGTCCCCGATGGACCACTCCTGATCCACTTCCAGCTGTATCAGTCGCTCATCAACACCTTCGTAACGTCCGGCAACCAGTATCAGATCGCCCTTTGCTGCCAACGCATTAACGCCGGGCTGATCCAGTACACGACCCTGGGGAGAGAGGTATACCACTGTGACCGGGCCCCCTATCCATGTGCGTGCGACGTCGATGGCCTTGCGCAAAGGCTCGATCATCATCACCATTCCAGGACCACCACCGTAAGGGCGGCTATCTACTGTCTGGTGCCGGTCGCTGGTGTGGGCTCTCGGGTTGAAAAATGCCACTTCCAGCAAGCCCTGTCTGATTGCCCGACTACTGATACCGTAGTCGGTGAGGGCAGCAAACATTTCGGGGAAAAGTGTAACCAGTGCTACTTTCATGGCCGGTTATCCTTTGGGCTATTCCCCCGATTATTAAAAAGCCGGATCCCAGTCCACCTCTATCTTGCCGGCGCCGAGATCAACGTTTAATACAAATTGATCTATATAGGGAATCAGCCGCTCCTCCTGATCCAGGCTCTGGTCATCGCCCTTCACAACCAGCACGTCATTGGCACCGGTTTCCATCAGGGAATCGACGTAACCAAGTCTGATACCCTGAGAGGTCACAACAAGCATCCCTTCAAGCTGGTGCCAGTAATACTGACCATCAGCAAGAGCCGGCAGTTGTGCTTTTGCAACGTAGATGTCCCGCTGGCAATAAGCTCTGGCCTGATCTCTGTCGTCAATCTCCGCCAGGTGAACCATCAGTCCCTTGGCAGTGGAACGCTTATCAGTGACCTTCAATTTCTGCCAATGACCAGCAATCTTCAGCCACCAAGGTTGGTAATCAAAAATGTTGCCGCCCGGCTCGGTGAAGGAGTGAATTCTTACCCAACCCTTCACACCATGAACTGCCGTTATGCGCCCGACTACCACTGGATCAATCGGGTCCACACTGTGCTGGGCGCTCATGGCCTTAGTCTTATCAGGCTTGCTTGGCTGCTTCTTTCACTAACTGGGAAACGCGATCGGACAACATGGCACCCTCGCTCACCCAGTGTTGCACACGATCCACATCCACCCGGAGACGCTCTTCGAGGCCACGGGCAACCGGGTTAAAAAAGCCGATGCGTTCGATGTAGCGGCTATCACGGGCCCTACGGCTGTCAGTGACATGTATATGATAGAACGGACGCTTTTTTGAGCCTCCGCGAGCCAGACGAATTGTTACCATGAAAACTCTCTTCTGTATTTAGTTTCAAATTACAGCCGGTTGATCCCTCATCACTCAGGAACAAGACCACGCCCGGTCTCTCGAACAGGCACCTGTGAAAGGCGCGGGATTATAGCGAAAACACGCAACCGTGTATAGCTGGAAAGTATAGCTGGAAAACAGCTTTATCCGGAGACGGGATTCAGTGGGGGCAGCTGCCTGGAGAGACCCCCTCTAAAAGGGGAATTTCCCACCGCCCGGCGGCATACCGCCCCCCATGCCTCCTCCAGATGGCATGTTGCCCGCCATTCCGCGCATCATCTGCTGCATACCTTTACCTTTCATTTTTTTCATCATCTTGCCCATCTGCTTGTGCTGTTTGAGCAGGCGATTCAGATCCTGAAGGTTGGTGCCGGACCCTACTGTTATCCGCCGCTTGCGCGAGCCATTCAGCAGGTCGGGGTTTCGCCTTTCCGCAGGTGTCATGGAGTTGATAATGGCCTCCATACGTGAAAACTGCTTCCCCATATTGGCTTGCTCAACCATCTGACTCATGTTGCCCATGCCGGGCAGTTTATCCAGCAGGCCCGAAAACCCGCCCAGATTCTTCATTTGCTGGAGTTGATCGCGCAAATCATTCAGATCAAATCGTTTGCCCTTGGCGACCTTTTTAGCCAGCTGCTCCGCTTTTTTGCGGTCGACTTTCTGTTCGACGTCTTCGATCAGCGACATCATGTCGCCCATACCGAGAATCCGCGAAGCGATCCGGTCGGGGTGGAACGGCTCCAGGGCATCGGTTTTTTCACCAACACCGAGGAATTTGATCGGCTTGCCGGTTACCTGGCGAACAGAGAGTGCCGCCCCGCCCCGGGCATCGCCGTCCACTTTGGTCAAAATCACCCCCGTCAGGGGCAGTGCTTCGTTAAATGCCTTGGCGGTGGCAACCGCATCCTGACCAATCATTGCATCAATGACGAACAGGGTTTCCACCGGCGACAGTGCTTTGTGTAGTTGCCGGATTTCAGTCATCAGCGCATCATCGATGTGCAGGCGACCAGCCGTGTCCACCAGCAATACATCAATAAACTTTACTTTCGCGGCCTGAACCGCATTGCGTGCAATATCGACGGGTTTCTGGTCGGCATGACTGGCAAAAAACTCAACCCCCACTTCCGACGCGAGGGTTTCCAGCTGTTTGATAGCGGCCGGCCGGTAAATATCGGCACTCACCACCATGACTTTTTTCTTTTCACGCTCCTTGAGATAGCGGGCCAGCTTGGCTACAGAGGTGGTTTTACCGGCCCCCTGTAGACCCGCCATCAACACCACAGCCGGCGGCTGTGCAGCCAGATTGAGTGACTCGTTACTGTCACCCATCACATGCTCAAGCTCGGACTGAACGATTTTCAGGAACTGCTGACCGGGATTGAGGCTGCTGCCAACCTGCTGTCCCAGCGCCCTCTCCTTGACACCTTCCACAAAGGTTTTGACAACCGGTAGCGCCACATCCGCTTCCAGCAGTGCCATGCGCACTTCACGCAGGGTTTCCTGGATGTTGTCTTCGGTCAGGCTGGCCTTCCCCGAGATTTTTTTCAGGGAAACCGATAAACGATCACTGAGATTTTCAAACATTGCCATGGGATTTATTTCGTCTTCACCTTATTTACAGGCGTAGCAGTATAACTGAAAGCACCCGAGTTTTGGGACGGCCTCTTTTCGCTATCCGCTATCTGTGACACACTTTGCCACCTGTTTAAATAGTCATCTCATTATGCTTACAGCTTCTGCCGCCATCGCCCTGTATATCTGCGCGACCCTGTTCCAGGCGCTTCAGCTTCGCAAGCATCCCAATTTGCGACTATCTTCTCTGCAGCTGATTGCCGTTCCTGCACTGGCCCTGCACGGATACACCAGTGCGCAATGGATCTTCAGTGATGTCGGTCTCGATTTCGGGCTGCTCCCCATGACCAGCGCCATTGTTTTCACCATCAACCTGATTGTTCTGCTCAGCAGCCTTCGAAAACCGGTTCACAGTCTTTTTCTAATTCTTTTCCCTCTGGCGGCACTGATCCTGGCATTGACCCTCCTGATCGGTAGCAGCGGCGCTCTGAGGGAGACCGTGTCTGTACCCATCGGGGCGCATATTTTCTTTTCCATTGTGGCCTACAGCCTGCTGACCATCGCTGCGTTTCAGGCAATCTTTATCGCCCTGCAAAACTGGCGGCTGCGCCACAGACACCTAGGCAGCTGGCTACAGGTAGTCCCACCTCTGCAAACCATGGAAGCATTGCTGTTTGAGGTGCTGTGGGCCGGCTTTGGTCTGTTGACCCTGTCACTGATTACCGGGTTTCTGTTTTTTGAGGATTTCTTTGCCCAGCACTTGATTCACAAAACGGTTTTCTCGCTTTTTGCCTGGCTGTTTTATGGCATTTTATTGTGGGGGCGACACATCAAGGGATGGAGGGGCAATACAGCCATTCGCTGGACCCTGGTAGGCTTCAGCGCCATGGTGCTGGGCTACTGGGGAAGCAAGTTTGTCCTGGAGGTAATTCTGCGCTGAATGACGGGTGCCCTCTGAGCCGAGGACAATTTGATACCAGTCCAACCGCCAAGCATAGCTTCACGCAGAGCCTGACACCAAGATATGGTTGCCAAGCACGGCAAACTTCTTCAACATACCCTGCCTTAGGTGAATACGAGGTTTTCCCCCCGTTGGACGATACCCCTCTCTGGCTACTATTTAGCGTACTAGCTGGCCTCCTCCTCTTATCCGCTTTTTTCTCCGGCTCTGAAACAGCCATGATGTCGCTGAACCGCTACAGGTTGAAACATCTGAGGAAACGACATCTCGGTGCCCGCAAGGCCTACAAGCTGCTAAAGCGTCCTGATCGCCTGATCGGTATTATTCTGATCGGCAACAACATGGTGAACATCCTCGCTTCCGCGATCGCCACGGTCATTGCTCTGCGTCTTTACGGCGATGCAGGTATCGCCATCGCCACATTACTGCTCACACTGGCGATACTGATTTTTTCCGAGGTCACACCAAAAACAATGGCGGCAATGCACCCGGAAGGAATTGCCTTTACCGCCAGCCACATCCTCAGGCCGCTATTATTTATCTTTTACCCGCTGGTCTGGCTGGTGAACCACCTCTCCAATGGCCTACTCAGATTGCTGGGCGTGAATACCACCAAGTCTCTTGATGTAAGCCTCAGCAAAGAGGAAATTCGTACCGTCGTAGACATCTCCAGTGAAAACATCCCCGACCATCAGGATATGCTGATCAATATTCTGGACCTTGAAACGGTCTCCGTGAATGACATCATGGTGCCGCGCAATGAAATTATAGGCCTGGACCTTGAGCTGGAAGTTGATCAACTATTAACCACCATTATTAATTCCGGCTACACCCGTCTGCCTGTCTACGTGGGCAACATGAATAATGTACTGGGCATTATTCATGTAAAAACCATCGCCAGATTGCTGCGTTCAGGCAGTGACAGCCTGACCAAAGAGGCCATCAAACGATTTACCCGGGAACCCTACTTTGTCCCTGAAAACACACCACTCAACAAACAATTGGTGAATTTTCAACAGGCCAAACGCCGAATCGGTCTGGTGGTGGATGAGTATGGTGAAATTGAGGGGCTGGTCACAATGGAGGATATACTGGAGGAGATCGTCGGCGATTTCACCACGAACAGGGCAGAGGACGAACAGGAGGATATCGTCGCCCTGGATAAGAGGATGTTTGACATTGACGGGTCAGCCACTATCCGGGATATAAACAAGGCAAATTCATGGGATCTGCCAACAGATGGTCCAAAAACAATTAACGGACTGATTCTGGAACACCTGGAAAGCATCCCCGACGGCAACGTGAGTTTTACCATTGGTCGCTACCAGTTTGAAACACTGGAACTAAGCGAAAAAATGGTAGTAAAGGTTCGTGTTAAACAGCGCATAACGCTTCATTCCGGAAACGGCGAACCGGACGATGATGACGAAGATTAAAATCAATCGACGAAATATTCTTGATTACTAGGCAAACGGATTATTTTTACAACCCCGTTCAGCAGCTTTTGCAATTACTTCCAGCCGCTCATCATCGTCCATCAGCAACCAGTCACGAATTTCCCTGGCTGTGCGGTGACAACCGATACACACGTCTTCATGATCCAGGGCACAGATAGACACACAGGGGGAAGAAATCGTCGCTATCATTGGTCTGCCTAAAATATTTGCCTCTCCAAGCCGGTAATTATCGAGCCGGCAGGCGAGAAATTGCAAGCTATCGGGGTGCCGGTCTCAGATCAGCACAGTCCGGATACACCAGATGAATCCCGGCATCGACGGTAGCATTGAGGAAATCTGTCAGGACCATCAACGAAAAGCCCCATATACGGTAATCATCATAGATAAAACAGGGCATGTTGAGCGCATAGTCCGGACCGACAAAGTAATCGACTGTCAGGTTCGCCGGATCGAGGAAGTAAGACACCGGCACTTCAAAAACCGCATCCAGCTCTTCGGGATTGGCGATTAGTGGCAGGCCGGCTTCAATCAGCCCCACATAAGGCTTTACCCGCATCAACTGGCGAGTTCGATTGACCGGCAACCCGGCAATAACCTGTATTTTATCCGGGGGCAAATCAATTTCCTCCCGCGTCTCCCGCAAAGCGGTAACCAGCAGGTCCTCATCCCCTGGCTCCCACTTGCCACCGGGAAATGCCACTTCTCCCCGGTGTGAATTCAGGTGCTCTGCCCGTTTGGTAAATATAATTTTTGGGTTTGCCGGCTCACGGGTCAGGGCAACCAGAATGGCCGCTTCGACCCCCTCCACCCCAAAGGGTCTGATTCGGTCAACCGGCATAGTATTTAAACGTTCGGTAATCCGTTTTAGCATAACCCTGTTATCCTACTATTGTCGGTACCTGTTACCGAAACAGTTATTTTCCAATGTAAAGTAAAAGTGCCTATGAATTTTTGCGGTCAGTGTGGTAAACCGGTCAACCTCAAGATTCCCACCGGAGATAATCGAAAACGCCATGTCTGTGGACATTGCGACACCATCCACTATCAGAACCCCCGGGTGATATCGGGCTGCATTCCGGTTGTTGATGACAGCGTGTTGCTGTGCAGACGAGCCATCGAGCCCCGCTACGGCTTGTGGACCCTGCCAGCGGGCTTTCTTGAAAATGGGGAAACGGTGCTTCAGGGTGCACTGCGCGAATGCTGGGAGGAAGCGCTGGCAAAACTGAACGAGCCAATGCTGAGTGGTATCTACGATATCCCCCATATCAATCAGGTCTATATCCTTTATCGGGGGGCACTGCACAACAGTAGTTACGGTGCCGGGGACGAGTCGCTGGACGTCAGGTTGTTCCGCGAGGCAGATATTCCCTGGGAGGAACTGGCTTTCCCTGTGATTACCACTGCACTGAAGCATCATTTTGCAGATTTAAAAAAGGGCCTGTCGACCATACACACCGACGTGATCACATCGAGGCTTCATTCCCTCACCAACGCTGCAGACTAGAGGTCGAACTCCGCTAACTGCCATACGTCGTAGGCCGGCTCTTCGTAGGGGTGGGCACTGATCAGCGCACGGATGGCCTGCTTTATCGTGGCATCATCACAAACCAGTTCAACTCGATACTCTTCCACCTCAGCAACGCTACCCACCCTGCCCAGATAGGGAGTGCTGCCGGCAAGTGGACGGAACTGGCCTACACCCAACCCCTGCCAACAGCAGCTATCATATTCGCCAATTTTTCCCGCTCCAGTGGCAAAAACAGCGTGCTTCACCGGCTCCAGATGATCGACGGGGACATAGAAAACCAGCTTATACATGGCGCTCCCTGTTATCCGTATAGCGACGCACGATGGAGCAAGTCACTTGATGATCTGGCGAGCATTGTCCAGATAAACCTGACCTTGCTTTTTGACAGTTTCAGGGGCTGAGCGCTCTGAAGCGAGGTGCACCGCTTCAAGGGGTTCCGCTAAGGCAGCGAGCTCGGCCTGGATTTTGGCCAATGCATTTTCCAGCGTGTAGGTGAGCATATGCACTTCATGCATATCCTGTGGCGACAGATGCTCCTGCTGAATAAGGCCTTCAAGCTTGCCGTTGTACTCGGAAAAATTGGCCACCGCCTGAGCCAGGGTATCAGCAGGCAATCCTTTGAAGTGCTCAGGGCGGTCCTCTGCCGCCACAACAACACCACTTGCCAGAAATGAAAGTAAAAGAATAAGAGCAGGTTTTAACCGGAACATGTTTTTCCTCGGAGTTAACGCCATATTTGGTGGAAATACTGTGATTAAGTCTGCTTTTCGGGGAACTTCTCAACCCCATTCAGCAGCTGCCGGCAGGTGATCTGGCCGACCAACTTACCCTTGTCGACAACCGGACAGCGACGAAAACCACGCTTCATCATTTGCTGGGCCACATCGACAATATCGGCCTGAGACGTGACTGTAAAAACATCGTGCGTCATCACATCACGTACCGGGCCAACACTGCTTTCCTGATTATATCTGGCACCCAAGATGGCCTTTAAACAGTCCGTTTCGGACAGCACGCCCACCAGGTTATTGTCATCATCCACCACACACAACCCGGAAATTTTATTGCTGACAATCAGGTCAATGGCGACGAACAAATCATCCCGTTGATTGACTTTAACCGGGTTGCGAAGCATGTAATCTTTGAGCTCTACCGAGTTCAGCATAAACAGAAGCCTTTTCTCCACTACTGTTTTTAGCTTAATAGAGAATCAGGTAACCGGAAACCTTTTGTTGCCACAAAAATGCTGTTCGCCGACACAGGACAAACTGAGGAATACCCGGCGGATCAACAACCAAACGGATGGCGCAGGACAATCGTTTCTACCCGATCGGGACCCGTCGAAATAATATCCACTGGGGTGTGGAGAATCGTTTCAATACGGGCGATATAGGCGCGGGCATTGTCGGGCAGCTCTTCCAGGGATCTGATGCCAATGGTCGATTCATGCCAACCGGGCAGCTCTTCATAAACGGGAACCAGTTTTTCGTAATCATCCGCGTGACTCGGGGTGATCACTTCATTGCCGCTGGCATCCTGATAGGCGATACACACCTTTATGGTTTCAACACCGTCAAGCACATCGAGTTTGGTCAAACAGATGCCGGAAACAGAATTGATACGAATGGCCTGTTTCAAAGCCACCGCGTCGAACCAGCCACAGCGTCGCTCGCGACCGGTAGTCGCGCCAAACTCATGGCCTTTCTCGCCCAAGTGTTTGCCGACCGTATCAAACAGCTCGGTGGGAAACGGGCCCGAGCCTACCCGAGTGGTGTAGGCCTTTGTGATACCCAGCACATAATCGAGATACAGTGGGCCAAAACCACTGCCTGTGGCCGTACCACCGGCAGTGGTATTCGAAGATGTGACATAGGGATAGGTTCCGTGATCAATATCCAGCAGTGAGCCCTGAGCCCCTTCAAACAGAATATTGTCACCCGCTTCGCGAGCATCGTGCAGCAACCCGGTGACATCTGCCAGCATGGGTGCCAGCTCATCCATCCAGGTAAGCGATTGTCGCAGGGTTTCTTCATAGCTGACGGGCTGTTCATGATAGTAGTCCGTGAGCATGAAGTTGTGGTATTCCATCAGGCTTTTCAATTTGGTTGCAAACAGCTCACGATTGAATAATTCGCCAAGGCGGATACCCCTTCGTGCCACTTTATCTTCGTAGGCCGGGCCGATACCACGACCGGTGGTACCTATTTTGGCATCGCCTCTGGCGCGTTCACGTGCCTGATCCAGCGCCATGTGGATGGGCAAGATTAATGGGCAGGCAGGGGACAACCGAAGGCGGTCCCGGACAGGTACGCCTTTATCTTCCAGCTCACAGATTTCATGCAACAAGGCCTCTGGAGACAACACCACGCCATTGCCAATCAGACAAGTCACATTATTCCTGAGGATACCTGAAGGTATCAGGTGAAGAACCGTTTTTTTACCCTCGATGACAAGGGTATGGCCGGCATTGTGACCACCCTGAAAACGGGCCACCACAACCGCTTGATCAGTCAAAAGATCGACGATCTTGCCTTTCCCTTCATCGCCCCACTGGGTGCCCAGCACCACGACATTCTTTCCCATGTGTATATCTAACCCTGATAGTGATGGTCAAACTGCAATTATTTTATAAGTGCCATCCAGCCAAACCAGCTGGCGATCACAATGTAATTCCTGATAGTCTGGCTCCTGGCCCGGAAAACCACAGACCACCCGCTCGCCATTGGAGCGTAACGCTGCTACGGCTTTTCGCCAACCGGGCTCCTCACTAACAGGGGCAAAAATACCACCTGCCACAGCCCCGGACAACGCAACCCTGGCCAACGACTGTAAACTCATATTAAAGCCGGTAGCCGGCCGGG
>CATLZI010000053.1 GCA_950063125.1 uncultured Porticoccus sp.
TTGATTCATGGGCATTTTCGGCGCTCGGGCGGTGCAGCTGGCGGGCTGGAACAGCTCGACGGCAAGGTCAGCCGGTTAATTTTCCAGCGGCGTTCGTGCCAGACACCAAACATCGACCCTGACCGCCCCCGCGCTCATCAGCAAATCACTCAGTTCCCCGACGGTGGTGCCTGTGGTCATCACATCATCCACCAGGCCAATGTACTTCCCGTTCACCGGTGCATTGAGCTGAAAGGCACCCCTGATGTTAGTCAGTCGCTCTTTGCGGGATTGCCCCTGCTGGTGTGGCGTGTGTCGGTGGCGACTCAATAGCCGTTGACTAACCGGAATGGCAAGTCGTCTGCTCAAATAGCGGGACAGCCAGCCCGCCTGATTGAAGCCCCGTGTAAATTGCCGACGCCAGTGCAATGGTACTGGTACAAGCAAGTCCGGCAACGAGGACCCAGCGCTGTTTTGAGGCGCCTCAATCGCGGCCACCAGTAGTTCGGCCAGTAATGTGCCGCGGTTGAAGTGGCCCCGGTGTTTGAAACTATTGACCAGTCGATCCACCGGATACGCATAACGTAAAGGGGCAATGCAGTGATTAAAAGCGGGTGGCTTAACCAGACATCGGCCGCAAATGGCCTGAGTGGTGAGGGGTAGGGCACACCGGGTGCAGGCTGGCCGATTAAACGGCAGGGCTGCCTGGCAGTCAGTGCACAGATCCTGTCTCCGCCCGGAAGCAATGCCACACAGCAGGCATTGCCCCGGTAGCAGCCCATAGCTGGCCCGGTGCAACAGTCGTGTCCATCGAACACGGTCAAATACAGCTTTGACTGATGGGAACATCGCTTGTTAACCTAAAATCCATTTATGGTTGACAGTGGTGTTGGCTCACCTATCATAGCGAGCTGTCACTGCACTATATGAGAGATAGCCGATGTCCGCCAGCCACACCACAGATATCCGCCATGACTGGAGCCGTAAGGAGGTCTTGGCGCTGTTCAATCAGCCCTTTAATGACCTGATGTTTCAGGCGCAGGTGGTGCACCGTCAGCATTTCAATCCCAACGAAGTGCAACTCAGCACATTGCTCTCGATCAAAACCGGTGCCTGCCCGGAGGACTGTAAATATTGTCCGCAAAGTGCCCGCTACGATACGGGTCTCGAGAAGGAGAAACTGCTGGCTGTAGAGCAGGTGATCGAGGAGGCAAAAGCCGCCCGGGCGAGCGGGGCCACCCGTTTCTGTATGGGGGCTGCCTGGCGATCGCCAAAAGACAAGGATATGCCCGTGGTGGCCGAGATGGTTCGTCAGGTCAAGGCGCTCGGTCTGGAAACCTGCATG
The DNA here is from genome assembly GCA_950063125.1 of uncultured Porticoccus sp. GTDB lineage: Bacteria > Pseudomonadota > Gammaproteobacteria > Pseudomonadales > Porticoccaceae > Porticoccus. The sequence goes on from CATLZI010000053.1 coordinate 1,325, forward strand.
ACCCTGGGTATGCTGGAGGCAGAGCAGGCCCGGCTACTGGCCGACGCAGGTCTGGATTATTACAACCACAACCTTGATACGTCTCCGGAATATTACGGCGAAATCATCACCACGCGCACCTATGAGGATCGTCTGAACACTCTGGACAATGTGCGCCAGGCAGGCATGAAAGTCTGTGCAGGGGGCATCGTCGGTATGGGTGAGGGGGAAAAAGACCGGGCGGGACTGTTGATGCAGTTGGCCAATCTTTCCCATCATCCGGAGTCGGTGCCTATCAATATGCTGGTGAAAGTGGCGGGTACTCCTCTGGACAGTCAGGAGGACCTGGATCCCTTCGATTTTCTTCGCACGATTGCGGTAGCCCGTATCCTGATGCCCAAATCCCACGTGCGGCTGTCCGCTGGCCGCGAGGAGATGAATGACCAGATGCAGGCGCTCGCCTTTATGGCGGGTGCCAACTCCATTTTCTACTGCGAAAAGTTGCTCACCACCCCCAACCCCAAGGCCAACAGTGACATGCAGCTGCTCAGCCGTCTCGGTATCCAGCCTGAAACACACCGGGTTGAGCGGGACAGCCTCGAGGAAGAGCGGGCTTTGCAGCGGGCAATAGCCGAGGTGGAGACAGACCACCTGTTCTACAACGCCGTGAATTAGACGCTCTCTACATCCGCAGTATTTTTATCACAGATCATCGCCGGAGCAGTGGATTCGCTTACCCGGAGGGAAGGGTCAGATGACATCATCCATGGACCAGGTGTTACAGGCGCGACTGGATCAGCGTCAGATTGACAACCTGTATCGCCGTCGACACCTGTTGCAGTCGGCTCAAAACAGTATTGTGCAGGTGGACGGCAAAACCTGCGTGGCCTTTTGCAGCAATGATTATCTGGGACTGGCCAGTCACCCGGCTGTGATCGACAGCATGCGACGCGGTGTCGAAACCTACGGGGTCGGCAGTGGTGCCTCGCATCTGGTTTACGGCCACTCCCAGGAGCATCATGCCCTGGAGGAAGAACTGGCTGCGTTTACCGGCCGGCCCCGGGCGCTGTTGTTTTCCACCGGCTACATGGCCAATCTGGGTGCTATCCGGGCTTTGGTAGACAAGGGCGATCACGTCTACCAGGATCGCCTTAACCACGCGTCCCTGCTGGATGGCGGATTGGCCAGCAATGCCCCCTGTCAGCGCTATCGACATGCCGATGTCGGCGACCTCACCCGGCGACTTTGCAAGGCAGAACAGGGCCGAAAACTGGTGGTTACCGATGGTGTGTTCAGCATGGATGGGGATCTGGCGCCGCTGCCAGCGTTGGCCCGGGCCTGCGCCGAACAGGGTGGCTGGCTGATGGTGGATGATGCTCACGGTTTTGGTGTGCTGGGAAAAAACGGCGGTGGTCTGGCAGAGTATTATGGGCTTGATGTCACCGATGTGCCGGTGCTGATAGGAACGCTGGGCAAAGCGTTTGGTACCTTCGGTGCTTTTGTGGCCGGTTCCGATGCCCTGATCGAAACCCTGATCCAGTATGCCCGCACCTACATTTATACCCCCGCATTGCCTCCCTCCGTGGCAGCGGCCACTCGCATCAGTCTGAAAATACTGCGCCGGGAAACCTGGCGCCGGGAAAGACTGATCAGCCTGATCGAACGGTTCAGGGCGGGGATCGGCGAACTCGGGCTGGAGTTGTTGAATTCACCGACGCCCATCCAACCGGTCATGTTGCATGATGACGCGCTCTGTTACCGGGTGGGCGAGGGGCTGCGTGCCAGGGGTTTTCTGGTGGGTGCGATCCGTTCTCCCACTGTTCCTGTGGGCAGTGCAAGATTGCGCATAACCCTCTGTGCCGAGCACACCGACGATCAGGTGGATGCGCTGGTTGAGGCGATTGGTAAGACTGTGGCGGAAGTCGGGGAAATTCACAGGGAATAGGTTGTGTTTTCTCGCAGCCTGTAAAAATGTCTGGGAAGTGCAAGTTCAATGGCGGGCAACCCGGGAGATCGTTTAGGTTGGTACAACGTGCAATGGTTAAACGATTTTTTGTGACAGGCACCAATACCGGTGTTGGCAAAACCCTGATCAGTACCGCGTTGCTGGCTACGGCCCGCGACAGCGGATTGACTACTGTCGGGTTGAAACCGGTGGCTGCCGGGTGTGAGGTCACAGATGAGGGGCTCCGCAATGCCGATGCCCTTTCGTTGCTGGCCCAGTCGAGTCTGCCGTTGTCCTATGAAGAGGTAAACCCGGTGGCACTGGCGCCTGCGATTGCACCGCACATTGCCGCTGCAGAAGCCGGTCGTCGGCTGAGTGCCGAGCGGCTGGCGGGGTTCTGCCGGGGCATTATGCTGCAACCGGTGGACCTTTTGCTGATTGAGGGTGCGGGTGGTTGGCGAGTGCCCCTGAACGAGCGGGAAACGTTCGCTGACCTGGCCAAAACTCTGCAGTTGCCGGTGATTCTGGTGGTGGCGATGGAGCTGGGCTGTATCAATCACGCATTGCTTTCGGCTGAGGCGATCCAGCGTGACGGGCTGAAGATGGCAGGTTGGGTCGCCAACCAGGTTTGTCCTGAGCAAATGGGCCGCTACCATGAGACCCTAGCGAGCTTGCAAGCGCGATTGCCATGCCCCATGATCGGTGCAGTACCATGGTTGTCGAACCCGACCCCGGAACAGGCAAAGCCATTCCTGAAACCGGAGTTTTTGACGGCAAAAAACCAATTAACCAGTGGTGAATAATTTATGGGCATGAGAAGCGAAGAAGAGTATTCAGAGGAAGATCTGGAGCGAATCCGCCAGGTGGTCAACTCGGGCATCCATTCTGTGGAACGAAAACCGTTTCGCTTCAGCCTGTTGTTCCTGTGGTGGATTGTGGTGGCGGCCATGGGTGGCGTCGCCTGGTTTTTCGCTAGAATGATCGGTGCGGTTTAATCGGCCAGACACAAAATTGCCTGCCATTCCTTGTCCGTGACAGGGACGATGGATAATCTCCCCTGTCTGAACAGCACCATGTCCTGCAGGGTCCTCTGTTGTTTCAACTCCGACAGTGGTATCAACCGCGCGAATTTTCTGGCCAGTTTTACATCCACACAGAACCAGCGCGGTTTGTCGGCCGTGCTGGCCGGGTCATAGCCGTCGCTCGCCGCATCAAACTGGTCGGGGTCAGGATAACCTGCGCTGGTGATGACCATGATCCCTGCAATTCCCACAGCCTTGCAGCTCGAATGATAGAACAGCGCCCGGTCTCCCGGTTTGACCCGGTCGCGTAGATGATTCCGTGCCTGATAGTTGCGAATGCCATCCCACCGGCATTGCTGGTCCGGTTCGGCAGCCAGATGATCGATGCTGAAAACGTCGGGTTCGGATTTGAACAGCCAGCAGGCCATGATGGCATCCCTGGATAATCAGTCGAGGAAAATCAATCAAGGTGTCCGGGGGTGCCGGGCCGCCTCAACAGCAGCCCGGTTTGTTTGTCCCGGAAAGTAAAAAGGCCGATCAGACGTCTTTGACCCGGACCATCAGTTTGCCGGTATTTTCACCGGTATACAGTTTCTTGACGGCCTGCAGGGCGGTTTCCAGACCCTCGGACACATCCAGGCGAGCCTTGAGTCTGCCTTCCTTCATCCAGCCAATCAGTGCCTCGGTCGCTTCCGGGTAGCGATCCATGTAGTCCAGGATGATGAAGCCCTGAATCTTCAGGCGATGCATCAGAATCAGGTCATAGTTGTAAGGGCCGGGTACCGATTCAGTGGCATTGTACTGGGAGATCAGGCCGCAGGTGGGGATACGGCCATGCAGGTTCATCTGCTTGAGACATTCGTCGAGGATCTTGCCACCGACGTTGTCAAAATAGACGTCGATGCCGTTTGGGCAAGTCTTGGCGAGCGCCTCTGCGACATTTTCGGTTTTGTAGTTAATGGCCGCATCAAAGCCGAGCTCTCGGGTAATCCACTGACATTTCTCATCTGAGCCGGTCAGTCCAACCACATGGCATCCCTTGATCTTGGCGATCTGACCAACGAGGCATCCGACAGCGCCTGCCGCCGTGGAGACGACCACGGTTTCACCGGGTTGTGGGTCGCCGATCTCCAGCAGACAGAAATAGGCGGTGGGGCCAACCAGCGCCAGTGTGCCAAAAGCATCAATGACTGGCACATCGCCAACTTCGCCCAGCAGGCCAACGGTGGCTGGTGAGCCGATCTGGTAATCCGCCCAGCTGCCGATGCCGCTGACAATATCGCCGGCCTTGAACTCGGGGGTATTACTTTTGATGACGGTGCCGCAGACCACGCCGCGCATCGGGGCGTTGATCGCCACCGGTTCCATATACTGCTCCATGTCGCTCATCCAGATCCGATTGGTGGGATCCAGTGACAGGTAGTTGAGACGAAACAGGCACTCGCCCTCACCGGGCTCCGGAATGGCTTCCTGCTCAAGGCTCAATACATCATCGGTAATCTCTCCGACAGGACGCTTGCGCAAACGCCATACTCGATTGGTGTCTGACATGGTGTTGTTCTCCTTATTTGTCATCGTGAAGTGGATCGGCTCTGCGTTTCTTGCTATGGATTTTTAGGCCCGGCCTGCTGGTTGTAGGCAGCCCCAAGGTTAGCTGATAAAAAAAACATCGTACTTGACGTATCCTTCGGGTCCAAACTGGATTTCCGTCATCTTGTTAATGCACTGAATATCGTTGAGCCAGGCGTATTTCTCCGCCGAGGTCTGAAAGGTGGGCGCGGCGATAAAGTAGGGGATATCCTTATCAGTCAGCAACTCGCCATTGCTGAGCCGCTCTGCACTCTCGGAGGAGTTTTTGATAATACCGTTGTAGCTCATATAAATATGGGCACCATCATCTGTTTCGATCAGTCCCCTCACATCCAGCCGGAAAGTACCACTTGGCATAATGCGCAGCCAGTCGGCACCGGGCGCAATGAACTGGCCATTGATGTCAGGGCCCCTGACCCAGCCGCCGGGACGCACATTGACAACCATCAGTCCCGTATCAATCGATACGGGCGGATCGAGCGGTGCCAGATAGGTCATGATGTATTGGGTGGTCAGGTGGGTACTGGGTTGCGGATTGTCGTGCAGGGCCATCAGTAAACTCTCTCTCTGACAATGCAGTTTATTGGTATCGGTCACCGCCGTGATGTTGCTTCAGGCCACTTTTTCTGTCGATAGGCGGCCGAAGTTAACGCACGGATAACCATTCAATGCTTTCGCGGGACGGTGCCTGAGCATTCAGCATCCTAGCGGTTTTTGAATGCTTAGTACAGTAAGTCGCCGTGCTGGTTGAGCAGTGCTCTGGACCGGCGACAGAGGCGTGCCTAGAGAAAGAGATGGGCCTAGAAAAAATCGAGATCACTGTTCAAGACAATTTGTTCCAGACAAATAGTCTGGTCGTCAGTCTCCGGGTGATCTGTCTGCCACTGGCGGGGGATAGGTGTGTAGTGAATCACTTCCGGTGATGCAGTGTGTTTGGGAATCGCCGGTTTTGGCAATATTCTGATAGGTTCTCTGTGGTTCAGGTTCATGGCTACCTCCTTGATGACCAGTCCAGTGTGACGGCTCAGCATGAAAGTGTGATGGCAGTAACATGACAACGAGCCAGTTCTAACGAATGATTTTGATCCACTCGCCGGGCTTCGGTTCCCCAACCGGGTAATAATTATTGATGATGCGCAACTCATCCTCCCCGTACTGCCCCAGTTTCAGGTGTTGGGCCAGCAGGGCAAACGTGCTGTTTTTGGTGGCTTTTACGTAGTGAATATTCTTTGTTTCAGTGGCCTGCAGGCTGCGTTTTGAGACGGGTCGAAAGCTGCCAATAATGTCCATGAATTGCCGGTTGCCCAGTGACTGGTCGGCACGGGGCTCCAGTGTTCCCCGGAAGACAAAGGCGTGGTAACCGTAGTAGATCACCGCCAGTCTTTGGTCCGGTTGTCCCTGTGTGCCCGGTATCAGGCCGGTATGACCCTGAAGGCGGAACTGGGTGAGGGGCTCAGACTGTTTGAGCAGGGTAATCCCCAGCTGTTGTTTGATGAACCGGTCCGGGCTGGCTCTGGTGCGATTCATCGCCGTTACCGCGAGTTTGGCATTGCCGGAGTCGTTGCGGGCGTTGACCAGTGGCGATTGTTCGCTGAATTGCCAGTCTTTGGGGAAATACATCATAAAGGCCAGCTCTTCATTCAGGTAGGCGTTCTCCGGCAGTCGTCGCGTTGCAACATTTTCACCCCAGACCATGCCATCAGTGGCAATACGAAAGGGCGTGACATTGTGTTCAACCTTCATGCCATTCGGCATCGATCCTGCGTTGCTGACCACTTCCCGCAGTCTCTGATCATTCCGGGGATGGGTGGCAAACAGGCCGTGGTAGGTTTGTGGTTCCCGGCCCGACTCCAGGGCACGTTTTTTTTCCAGCCGTTCGTGATCTTTCAGCATGGTGATCACCTCAATCATGGCCTGGGGGTCATAACCGGACTTGTACAGGTAGCGGCTACCGATTTCATCAGCTTCAAGCTCCATATCCCGCCCGTAACCACTGACCATGGACGCGCCCCACATTGCACTGGCCTGCCCCACTTCCATACTCCGGGTGAGAATGGCGAGCAGTCCCGCAACGAATTTTGAGCCGGTCTGGGCCCGCTTCTGGCGAGCGTGATGTCCGGCGGTGACGTGGCCGATTTCATGGGCCAGCACGGCTGCCAGCTGGGCTTCGGAGTTGAGGTAGCCAATCAGGCCGCGGTGGATATAAATATAGCCGTCCGGCAGGGCAAATGCATTGATATCGGGGTTGTCGATGACGGTGAACGTGAATGACTCCCCGGCCTGATCCGAGTGGCGGACAATGCGCTGACCAATCTGGTCGACATAGTCAGCCAGTTTGCCCTCCACCAGTGGCATATTGGCGATGATCTCGCTGTGCATTTCCTCGGGCGTTTCCGGGGGCTTGCCCGCAGCCATCGCAGCGCAACAGCAACTCAGCAGTGCTATCAACAGCAGCACTCGGTATTGCGGTAAACCCTGTGGCATGGCAAAGATCACGGGCTGCCAGGACCCGCCGGGGCAAAAAAGCTCTGGAGTCGGGTGCCGATCCCTTCGCAGGCCTCACCCTGAACCCTGGCGATAAAGGGGATTGGTGCACCCACCGCCAGCAAATACGATGAACCCTTGCTGTCTACCTGCACCCGCCCCTTTTCTCCCAGTTTGCCGAGGTCCCAGATAATCGCTTCATAATTGGCGGCCTTGTCCCAAGAGGAAAAACCAAAGCAGCCACCGCCCCCGGGGGCGACAGCGCAGCTGATGGCACCACTTTTTTCTGTGGTCTCGATATTGCCGTCCACCCAGATCATGTAGCGAATACCCAGTTCGCGAACCCGCTTGCCGATCAGTGGATCCTCCAGCATGCCACCCATACGTTTTAGCCCGAGTGGTGCCATGCGCGGTTCAAACCAGGGGTAGAAACTGTCGAGAAACTGTTGCTCCGGCATGACTGACAACTGCCCCCGAGTGGCGAGTTTGTTACCGATACAGTTGATGAAGTCCGGATCGGTTTCATAGGCGCCGCTGTGTCGTCGCCCGACCACCACCACTTTCTCGTCGCTATTCAGCGGCAACAGGGTACTGGATGGACGAAATTCGTCGACCCGGGTGGACGTGCCACAGGCACTGGTCGCGAGCATGCACAACAGGAGCCATGGGAGCGCACCTCTCACCGTTCTGTCCTCTGGCTCAATTTGGCGGGCGCTTGACGGTTGGCCAGCCACTGGCGAATTTCCGGTATTTGCTGAAAGCCGGTCAACAGCCGTGCCCCCGCATCTCGCAGGGCCATCACGGTGGCCTGATTGAGTGCCTCTTCATCCGACTTGAGGAAGCGGCTCTGGGTTTTACCATAGGCGCTCATCATCCAGTCTGCGACAGGCTGGCCATTGCCGTCGTAGACTTTCAGGTTGTATTTCAGCCACACCTCGTAGACGTTCAACTGGGTCTCCATGGGTGTGGCCAGCTGTACTTCTGTGATTTCGGGTACGATCATCAAATCCAGGGTGTTCTGGCCGGTGGGCAGGGTTTTCAGGGTCGCGCTGCTCTGAAACATATCGGTGAACACCCGATTGAAGAGTTGTACCTGGGATTCCCCCAATGCCATGGTGACCGGTTGCCGGTTATCTTTCTCACTGGTAAAACGATAACTGTTGAAGCTGTCATTGAGAACCAGGCCCACGCTGAGGGGCTGTCGGGCAACCAGCGCGGAGGGGTAATCACCATTGACCGTGACATTGGTGCTGCAACCGATCAACAGGGTGATTACCGCGACAATTGGCAGTAGACGCAGATGGCTCAGTAGCTGCGAAGTCCGGCAATACGCATTAATTGACACTTGGGGTTTGGTCATAGATCACTCAGGTTTGAGGCCGTTCAGCCCGACAAAAGTTCCTCCGTTACGATAGCTCAGGTCGCGCATCAGCGCAGCAAATCTCGACGCCGTCTGCAGATTGCCACCCTTGACCATGAAATGTACCGGGAAACCGATCGTATGGATACGAACCAGTTGCTGTCCACTGCGCCCCTCCCGGTTGATTTTCTCGACACTGCTCAGGACCTCCGCTATGGACTGCCCGGTGAAATCGTCACCCAGCACATAGAGACTGATCTTCCGGTCCGGCGCATAGAACCGGCGAATCGCATGCTGCACGCCCTCCACCGGGCTAGAGTTGCTGAAGGGCGTCCAGCTGGCCAGCCGGTCGATAATCGCCTTGCGCCGGGCCGGTGTGTCGGGAATCCATTTGTCGCGATAGGTGGAGAACATGTAGCCCCCCATGTCGTTCATCACCTGGATGCCTTTTACCCTCGGATAGATATTGAGAATGTTGATCATTTCCTGGCGCAGTCGTGGCCAGGCAAAATTGAACATGCTGCCAGAGGTGTCGATGATGAAAACGATGTATTCGCTGTCCACCGGTATACCGCCAATCAATGATCGTTTATCGGGCGTCTGTCGGGCTTTTAAGCGTGCCATTTCCTCCGTAAGCACCTGCAGGGCCAGTGTCAGCTTATCCTGTTCGGTGGTATCCGATTGTGCCACGGCATCCCGCTGTCGGCGAACGCTGGCCAGCTCGGACTGCAACCGGGCGATGCGTTGGCGAATATCGGAGAGTTGTTCCTCCTTGGATAGCAGATCGCGATTCAAAATGCGGGCTTCTCCGCGTATCTCGAAGACCTGCTGCTGTAATTCGGCCACGCTGCCTTCCGCCGGTTGCACCGAGTCCTCAAAAGCCGTCGAGTCGACGGTTTTGGCGATCAGCAATAACAGCACAATCGCGCCGAACCCGCAGCTGATGACATCCAGGAAGGAAATGCTGATCTCGGCTGTATTACCCCGCTCTTTGCGCCGGCGGATACTCATGGCCAGTCCCTCGAAGGGCTCATGAAAGAGCCCTGGCTGGACAGGGCCAGTTGCCAGAAACTGGCAGCCGCCATGGGGTCACCTTCCATCGGAAACAGCAGAATATTGACCGGCAGGCGACGGGGTAACATCTGTGTGGCCTCGGCAAACAGCTTCAGGCGATCCCGCCCAGTGATGGTTTTGAACCCCGAG
>CATLZI010000054.1 GCA_950063125.1 uncultured Porticoccus sp.
CTTTTACCCAGGAAGCCGCACTCAAGCATTTTGGCCATTCAGCACTGGCCGTGCCTCTCGGTGCAATCGATGAAGTCTTTCGGGAAGTGGCTGCCGGCGCAGTGAACTATGGTGTCGTGCCCGTGGAAAACTCCACGGAAGGCATGATTAACCACACTCTGGACACCTTTCTTGACTCCACCCTGAAGATTTGTGGTGAAGTGGAGCTGCGAATTCACCACCATCTGCTGGTCGGACCCAACACACATCCCGACCGGATTACCCGAATCTATTCCCACGCGCAGTCATTGGCCCAGTGTCGTCAGTGGCTTGATGCCCACTACCCAAAAGCTGAGCGTGTTGCGGTCAGTAGTAATGCAGATGCGGCCAAACGTGTCATTGGCGAATGGAACAGCGCTGCAATTGCCGGTGATATGGCTGCTGAGCTCTATAATTTGCAGAAGTTATCAGAAAAAATTGAAGACCGTCCAGATAACTCCACCCGATTTCTTATTATTGGTCGGGATGCTATTCCGCCCAGTGGTGACGATAAGACCTCTATCATTGCAGCTGTTCGCAATGAGCCGGGTGCCCTGCATCAGCTGCTGGAGCCTTTCCACCGCCAGGGTGTGGATTTGACGCGGGTGGAAACCCGACCATCGCGGACCGGCAAATGGACTTATGTATTCTTTATTGATTTTGAAGGACATTGTGACAATCCCAAAGTGGCGGAAGTGCTCCGAGAGGTGGCTGCTATCGTCGCTGACCTCAGAGTGCTCGGCTCCTATCCAAAAGCCGTCTTGTAACCAGGCGTTGGGTTGATACTTATGCGTATGGACTTAAAGAGCCTGGCGTTGCCAGGCGTACAACATTTGCAACCCTATCAGGGTGGCAAGCCCCTCGATGAACTGGAGCGCGAGCTTGGTATTTCGGGTGCAATCAAGCTGGCAAGCAATGAAAATCCGTTGGGTTTGAGTGAGCTGGCGAAAGCCGCTATAGAAGCCTCGTTTGAAAATGGTGCTCGCTATCCCGACGGAAACGGGTTTTATCTCAAGCGCCGGCTCGCCGAGAAATTGGCTGTTTCTGTCAGTCAGCTGACGCTGGGTAACGGATCCAATGAAGTTCTGGAGCTGCTGGCGAGAGGTTTTCTCGGTCAACAGCACAATGCCATCATTGCTGAACACGCCTTCGTGGTCTACCAACTGGTAATCACTGCGCAAAATGCTAACGCGATTGTTGTTCCGGCCAGTAACTGGGGCCATGATTTATCGGCTATGGCCGCCGCTGTGAATGAACACACGCGCTTGCTGTTTATCGCCAACCCCAACAATCCGACCGGGACCTGGGTGTCGCTTGCATCAATTAAAGCGTTGTTGCAAGAGCTGCCAGACACTGTGCTGGTGGTGGTGGATGAAGCCTATTTTGAATATGTGGACCAACCCGGTTATGGCTCTGCCCTCGAGTTGATTGACGACTACCCCAATCTGATTGTTACCCGAACCTTTTCCAAGGCCTATGGTTTGGCGGCCTTGCGCATCGGCTACTCGGTATCTCATCCGGATGTGGCGGATATCCTCAACCGTCTTCGCCAGCCCTTCAACGTTAACAGTCCAGCACTGGCCGCCGCACTGGCGGTACTGGATGACGATGATTACCTGCAGCGCAGTATCGACGTCAATCGCGCTGGTTACGACCAGCTGGTAGCCGGTCTTGATGCCCTCGGGCTGGGGTATATCCCATCGGCAGGTAACTTTATCGCTGTTCAGGTCCCGGGGGATGCGCTGGCCCTGTATGAGGCCCTGTTGGGCCAGGGCGTCATTGTTCGCCCCATTGCTCTGTACGATATGCCCCACCATTTACGGGTTTCTATCGGTCTGCCCGATGAAAATCAGCGCTTTCTAGACTCACTGGGCCGGTTGCTTGCTGATGGGGACAGAGCCTGATGAGGCCTGCCATCAACCGTCTATTGGTAGTGGGGCTTGGCTTGATTGGCGGCAGCCTGGCGAAGGCCGCCCGTGAGCGGGGACTTTGCCGGGAGGTAATTGGCAGCTCCAGAAATCCCGATACGCTGCGCAAGGCGCTGGCAACCGGTGTGGTTGACCGGGTCGTAACCGATATTGGTGATCTGGCAGCGGACTTGGGTGAGGGCGACGTGGTTTTGGTGGGCGTGCCGACCCTGACCGTTCCGGATATTATGCGCCAATTGCAACCACTGCTGGCGGATAGCGTAACGGTGACCGATGTGGCCAGTGTCAAGGGCAGTGTCGTGGCCGCAGTGCGGTGTGCCTATGGCAAAATGCCCGCCCAGTTTGTGCCGGGACATCCGATCGCCGGTTCAGAAAAAAGCGGTGTGGATGCGGCGAATAGTAGTTTGTTCGACGAGCACAGGGTGATTCTGACCCCCTTGCAGGAAACCGGTGAGGAACATTTGCAGCGCGTCCGTGATCTATGGCAGGGAGCGGGTGCCGTGATCAGCGAAATGACGGTGGCAGAACACGATGAGGTTTTGGCGGCCACCAGTCATTTACCTCACATTCTGGCTTACACATTGGTGGATACACTCGCTGGTATGCGTGAAAACCGTGAGATATTCCGTTACGCAGCCGGTGGATTTAGAGATTTTACGCGTATTGCCGCCAGTGATCCGATGATGTGGCACGACATTGTCATGGCGAATGACCAGGCGCTACTAGCCGTGCTGGAAACGTTTACCGATCATGTGGATCAGCTGAAAGATGCTGTTCAGAACAAGGACAGCGAGTACCTGCTGGGGGTGTTTACCCGCGCCAGGGAAGCGCGCAACCATTTTGCTAAAATGCTTGAAAACAAGGCTTACCTGGAGCCCATGACACAGACTATTGACTACCGGGTGTCCCCCGGCAATTCAGTTACCGGCAACATTCGTGTGCCCGGTGATAAATCCATATCCCACCGCTCGATCATGTTGGGCTCGCTTGCCGAGGGTGTCACCACCGTGACCGGCTTTCTCGAGGGTGAAGACAGTCTCGCCACGCTACAGGCGTTTCGGGATATGGGTGTGGTTATCGAGGGTCCGCAGAGCGGCCGTGTGGTGATACACGGCGTTGGCATGGCCGGTCTCAAGGCGCCGGCCTGTCCGCTGTATCTCGGTAATTCCGGGACATCAATGCGTCTGCTGGCCGGATTACTGGCCGGTCAGGCCTTTGACGTGGAACTGACGGGAGACGAGTCTCTGTCGACGCGGCCTATGGAGCGTGTGGCAGCACCTTTGAGGCAAATGGGTGCTGTTATAGAAGCGGAACAGGGTGGCAGGCCGCCGCTTCGTATCAGGGGCGGGCAGGCGCTCAAGGCTATCGATTATTGTCTGCCGATGGCCAGTGCCCAGGTGAAATCCTCGGTATTGCTGGCCGGTCTCTATGCCCATGGGACTACCCGGACCACAGAGCCGGCGCCGACACGGGATCACACCGAACGGATGTTGACGGGTTTTGGCTATCCGGTTAGGCGAGAGGGTGCGGTTGCGGAGCTCGACGGCGGCGGAAAACTGTATGCCACGAACATCGATGTGCCGGCAGATATCTCATCTGCGACTTTTTTCATGGTGGCTGCGGCAATTGCGCCGGGCTCTGATGTGACATTGACCCATGTGGGCGTTAACCCCACCCGTATTGGTGTCATCAATATCCTGCAGATGATGGGTGCAGACCTGGAGCTCACCAACCACCGCGAAGTCGGCGGTGAGCCGGTGGCTGATATCCGGGTTCGCTATGCGCCACTTCATGGAATAGACATCCCCGAAGATCAGGTGCCACTGGCCATTGATGAGTTCCCCGCTCTGTTTGTGGCGGCAGCCTGTGCCGAAGGAACAACCCGCCTGACCGGTGCCGAGGAATTGCGGGTGAAAGAGAGTGACCGGATCAAGGCCATGGCAGATGGCCTGGCCTGTCTGGGAATCCAGGCGTGTCCCACCCCGGATGGCATTGAAATTCAGGGTGGCACATTGTGTGCTGGTGAGGTGGACAGTCTGGGCGATCACCGCATCGCCATGTCCTTTGCTATTGCCTCGCTGAGGACACAGGGAAATATTCTGATACGAAATTGTAACAATGTAGCGACATCATTCCCGGGCTTTGTGGCTTTGGCCAACACTGTCGGTTTGAAAATTGTCGAGGAAATACGATGAATGAAAAAAGAGTACCAGTCATAACCATCGACGGACCGAGTGGTTCCGGAAAGGGGACCATCTGTCAGTTGCTGGCAGCCAAGTTGGGGTTCCACTATCTCGATAGTGGTGCGCTTTACAGGTTGCTGGCTCTGGCGGCAAAACGTCATGGCGTATCGCTGGATAATATGGAGTCTCTGGCTGTATTGGCTGCCCATATGGACATTTCATTCAAGACGCGCGATAACGGCAATACGCCAAAAGTGATGCTGGAGGGAGAGGACGTGTCTGCGTTGATTCGCTCCGAGGGTGTGGGGACTAACGCCTCAGTAGTTGCCGCGTATCCAGAAGTGCGCGATGCCCTCCTGCAGCGTCAGCGAGCTTTTGCCGTGTCGCCGGGCCTGGTGGCGGACGGCCGCGATATGGGTACCGTGGTTTTCCCCGACGCCATCGCCAAAGTCTTCCTGACAGCGAGCTCGGAAGAGCGGGCGCAAAGACGTTATAAGCAGTTGATAGATAAGGGGGAAAGTGTTAGCCTTGCCGCCCTCGTCGAGCGGGTTCAAAAACGGGACGAACGGGACATGACACGCAAAGTGTCGCCGATGATTCCTGCGAGCAACGCCGTGGTGTTGGACAGTTCAGCCTTGACCATCGAGGAAGTATTGCAAAAGGTGGTGGATGTGGTCGCGGCAAGCGGCATACAGCCACCGCAATAAACCGGGTTTGTGGTGTTTGGCCAGTAACGCACCATGTCACCCTGAAACCAACAGCCCGCATAACTGGTAGTGCGGTTTGAGAGTCAAATGACTCGATTTTTACAGGTACATCTCAATGAGCGAAAGTTTCGCAGATCTGTTTGAAGAAAGTTTAAAAACTATCGAAATGAACGCCGGCGCAATCGTCACCGGTGTCATTATTGATATTGATAAGGACTGGGTAACTGTTCACGCCGGACTGAAGTCCGAGGGTGTGATCCCAAAGGCCCAGTTCATTGATGACAATGGTGAGTTGGACATCAATATTGGTGATGAAGTCCAGGTTGCTCTCGAAGCCGTAGAAGATGGTTTTGGTGCTACTCGCCTGTCCCGTGAAAAAGCGCGCCGCGCAGAATCCTGGATCGAACTGGAAGCCGCTCACAAGGCGGATGAAGTGGTTACTGGCATAATCAGCGGCAAGGTCAAAGGTGGCTTCACGGTTGATGTCAATGGCCTGCGAGCTTTCCTTCCCGGTTCCCTGGTTGATGTTCGCCCGATCCGCGATACAGCTCATTTAGAAGACAAGCCTCTCGAATTTAAAGTCATCAAGCTTGACCAGAAACGTAACAACGTCGTGGTATCACGCCGTGCCGTGATGGAAAAAGTGAATTCCGAAGAGCGCGATGAACTGCTCGCCAAACTGGAAGAAGGCATCACCCTGAAAGGTATCGTCAAAAACCTCACCGATTACGGTGCTTTTGTCGATCTCGGCGGTATTGATGGCCTGCTTCATATCACGGATATGTCCTGGAAGCGTATCAAGCACCCCAGTGAAATCGTCAATGTCGGTGATGAAATTGATGTCAAGGTGCTGAAGTTTGATCGTGAGCGCAGCCGCGTGTCACTGGGCATGAAACAAATGGGTGAAGATCCCTGGGCCGATATTTCCGGTCGCTATCCGGAAGGTGCCCGTGTCAAAGCGGTCGTTACCAATCTCACTGACTACGGTTGCTTTGCCGAGCTGGAAGATGGTGTTGAAGGTCTGGTACACGTTTCCGAAATGGATTGGACCAACAAGAACATTCACCCATCCAAGGTTGTTCAGTTGGGTGATGAAGTTGAGGTCATGGTGCTGGACATTGACGAAGAGCGTCGTCGTATCTCACTGGGTATCAAACAGTGTCATATGAATCCATGGGACGAATTCGCCATGAACCACAGCAAGGGTGAAAAAATCTCAGGCAGTATCAAGTCAATTACTGACTTCGGTATCTTTATCGGTCTGAACGGTGGTATTGACGGACTGGTTCACCTCTCCGATATCTCCTGGCACGAAACCGGTGAAGAGGCGGTACGCAACTTCAAGAAAGGCGATGAAGTTGAAACCGTGATACTTTCCATCGACCCGGAAAGAGAGCGTATTTCCCTGGGTATGAAACAGTTGTCAGATGATCCCTTCTCTAACTATGTCACTGAAAATGACAAAGGTGCGATCGTCAATGGTGTAGTCAAGGAAGTGGATGCCAAGGGTGCAGTGGTTACTTTGAGCGGTGATATCGAAGGCTATTTAAAAGCCTCTGAAATCTCCCGTGAGAAGGTCGAAGATGCCCGCAACGCACTGAATGTTGGTGATGAGGTGGAGGTCAAGGTGATTAATGTGGATCGCAAGAACCGCACTATCAACCTCTCTATCAAAGCCAAAGATGTTGCTGAGGAAAAGGCGGCCATCAAAGAACATCGCAAGTCTGAAACAGATAATATTGCACCGACTACCATCGGTGATCTGATCAAGGCCCAGATGGACACCAAAGAGAAGTAATGATTAGATGGGGGTAATGGCGACATTGCCCCTTTTCTTATGAAATCAGAACGTTATGACAAAATCAGAACTAATCGATTATATCGTTACCCAGCAGGATCAGCTTCCCCCCAGGGATGTGGAAATTGCTGTCAAAATGATCCTGGAGCGCATGACTCATGCGCTTGTGAACAATGATCGCATTGAAATTCGCGGTTTTGGCAGCTTTTGCCTGCATTATCGTGCACCCAGAGTAGGGCGTAATCCCAAAACTGGTGATTCGGTTAAGTTGTCGGGTAAATATGTTCCTTATTTCAAACCTGGCAAGGAGCTTCGCGAACGCGTTAACAGCAGTCTCGAGGCAGATTGAGTCTGCGGGTTCGATGACACGATAAACAAGACCAACCATCGGTAGTTTGGTTACAATAAACGGCAAGTACTTTGACTTGCCGTTTTTTTATGGGGATTTTATGGCATTGCTAAAAAAACTCTGTTTGTTGTTGCTCGGTTTGGTGGCAATTCTGCTGGGTATTGGTCTGGTATTAACCAACCCGGATGCCATTACGATTGATTTCTTTGGCCGTGAGTCCGGGCCGTTACCCCGTGGCCTCTGGCTTTTGGCAGCACTTTTTACAGGCTGCCTGACTGGTATACTTGCCAGCTTGCCGATGTTGCTACGACTCCGGCGACGAGTCCATGTGCTAAATCAGCAGCTCATCAAATTGAGAGTGGCTCCCGCCCGCGCAAAAAACAAAACGGAGTAGCCCAATACCCTACATGGTGGATCACTTATTAATTATCGGGTTATTGCTGTCTTTTCCGCTTTTCTGGTTTGCCGGTTATACCCGTGGTAAGAGCAAGCGTTTGGCGAACAGTGAAGGGGACCTTGCTCGCCATTACTTTCAGGGCATCAATTTCCTCCTCAATGAACAGCCGGATCAGGCTATCGATACCTTTATCCGTTCCGTCGAAGTCACACCCTATACATTGGAAACCCATTTGGCGCTGGGGAATCTGATGCGGCAACGGGGTGAAATAGAGCGTGCCATCCGGGTTCATCAAAATCTGCTTTCACGGCCTAATCTCAATAACGATCAGTCGCAACAGGCTCATTTGGAACTGGGTAGAGATTTTTTGAAGGCAGGTTTATTTGACCGTGCAGAACGACTGTTTTTGGAGTTGGTGGAAGACCCGGGCAGTGATTTCCGGCAGGTGTCTCTGCAACACCTTGTTCAGATATATCGTGGTGAGCAGGAATGGGAAAAAGCTATCCGCGCTGCCGGTATGATGGATAAGAAGCGATTTTCTCGGTCTGTGGATAAGCTCGACATTGAGCAGGCGCAGTTCTGTTGTGAACTGGCCGAACAAGCAATCGGCGTGTCTGATTTGCTACAGGCCAGGCGTCATATTAAAGCAGCTCTCAAGTACAACAGGAATTCAGCCAGAGCGAATATGCTTTGGGGGCGTTTGGAAATGCAGGCATCAAATTGCCGTGAGGCACTGAAACGCTTCAGCATGATTCCCCGGCAACAACCCGAATATTTACCTGAAGTCCTCCCCTTGGTCAGGCAGTGCTACGAACAACTTGGTGACGAGCCCGGCCTACTCGTGCAATTGCAGTCTTGGCTGAAGGCCTATCCCGGTGCCAGTTTGCTGCAAATGGTGGCGGATGTAATGGTAAAACAGTGCGGAGAACAGCAGGCAACAAGTTTTTTAATGGGCTATTTGCGAGAGCATCCGTCCATCCGGGGACTGCAAACATTACTCAGGATCTCTGC
This sequence comes from uncultured Porticoccus sp., assembly GCA_950063125.1. Taxonomy (GTDB): domain Bacteria; phylum Pseudomonadota; class Gammaproteobacteria; order Pseudomonadales; family Porticoccaceae; genus Porticoccus. Next base: position 8,392 of record CATLZI010000054.1, read on the forward strand.
CGACAGAGATGTCGGTGCAGAACAAGAGCAGTTTCATTTGCTGCAGGGACTACTGGACAGTTTGCTGGCGCGCCGTTCGCAATACCGCTGTGTTCAGTGTGGTTTCAGCGGCGCTCAGCTCCACTGGCTCTGCCCCCAATGTCTGCGTTGGGAAACGGTCCAACCTGTTCGGGGAATTGATGGCGAGTGACCACTTGCCAAAGGTACTATTTTTAAAATGAGAATAACCCATGACACACTCCACTGACAGTAAGGTAATCGTCGCACTGGACTACAATACAGCGGCTGCGGCCGAGCGATTTGTGGCCGATGTCTCCCCCGATCTGTGCAAACTGAAGGTTGGGAAAGAGCTTTTTACCCGTTCAGGTCCCCAGTTCGTTACTACCCTGGTCAACCGGGGATTTGATGTTTTCCTGGATTTGAAGTTTCACGACATACCGAACACGGTTGCAGCTGCAGTCAAAGTCGCTGCTGATCTCGGTGTATGGATGACCGATGTGCACGCTTCCGGTGGCCGTCGGATGATGGAGGATGCCCGGTTGGCCAGTGACCAATCCGGTACCAATATGCTGTTGATAGCAGTGACCGTATTAACCAGTTTCTCTTCGGAAGATCTCGCGGAATTGGGTATCGGGTGTACTCCGGAACAGCAGGTGCACAGACTGGCAGCCCTGGCAAAGGCTTCGGGTATGGATGGTGTTGTCTGCTCCGCGATGGAAACCCGAGGACTCCGCAATTTGCTCGGTAACGACTTTACCCTGGTGACACCGGGTATTCGTCCTGTGTCGGCCGTGGCGGATGACCAACGGCGGGTTGTCACTCCTGCGCAGGCGATTGCCAACGGTAGCAGTTATCTGGTGATTGGCCGACCGATTACCAAGTCGCCGGATCCGGTGAAGGCGCTACTTGCCATCAACCGAGAAATTTTGCAAGATTGATTCACGGTACACGATGTGCCGTTTCTATGAAATGGAGTGCCCCTGGCACAAGGAGTTCGATATGAAAAATGTAAAAATACTTCCCGGCGTTCTACTGTTGTCCCTGCTTGCAGTATTACCGTTCTGGCAGGCGGTTACAGCGGATGAGGCGTCTTCCCAGGAGATGATGCAGCAACCTGTGATGGTCAATATCAATACCGCCACAGCCGATGAGCTATCCAGTCTGCTAAAGGGTATCGGTGAAAAGCGAGCTATGGCAATAGTGGCTTACCGGGAGGAAAACGGCCCATTCACGACGGTAGAACAGCTGCAGTCGGTTAAGGGCGTGGGTGAAAAGGTTCTGGAGCAGAATCGCACTAACCTTTCGGTGAAGTAGTTTATGCCGAAAACCCCAGGGGCCAGCCATTTGGCTGGCCTTTTTTGTTGATTGAAGAGACTCAGTATGAGCGGCCTGACTGACTATATACACCTACTGGAAAGGTTGGATCGATCGAATCTTGAGCAGTTGAGAGCAGTCCTCAGCCAGGATGTGCTTTTTTTTGATCCGTTCAATCAAGTGAACGGTGCCGATGCTTATCTGGCGCTTTTGCGTGAGATGTTTGAGCGGCTGGACAGTGTGAGCTTTACCGTTCACGACAGCCAGCAACAGGATACTGTCGCCTATTTATATTGGACATTTTCTGGAAACAGTAATGTGACCGGCCAGTTGGAGTTTCAAGGTAGCAGTCGACTGACCTTTGATACATCAGGCAAAATTGACCGCCACCAGGATTTCTGGGACAGCGCCGACCTCTATGAAAAAGTGCCCGTACTGGGTGCCCTGTTTCGCTGGTTGAGACGGCGGGTTGCTTTTCGGGAGCGCTGACGTTTCAGCAGACGATCCCTGTTGTCAATGTCATCTGTCACTTTGGTGTTCGAGTACGAACAGTCCAACGTCAATGGCACCTTCTTTAAACCCCCCTTCGCAGTAACTCAGATAATAGCGCCACAAACGGTAGAAACGCTGATCAAACCCCAGGGTACTGATTTGCGCCCAGCGTTCCTCGAAGCGTTCCCGCCAAAGTTCAATTGTCCTGGCATAGTCCCCACCAAACATTTCCTGATCGACAAGACAAAAGCCATGCTGTGAGAACTTTTCTTGCAGGGCCGTCACACTGGGCAACATCCCACCGGGGAAGATATGACGCTGAATGAAGTCAGCCTGCTTGCGATAGACTTCGAAGCGCTTTTCATCGATGGTGATAATCTGCAGCACGGCTCTGCCACCGGGTTTTAATACGCCTTTAAGTTTTTTGAAGTAGCTGTCCCAATGCGCTTCACCCACTGCCTCAAACATCTCAATAGAAACGACCCCATCGTACTGTCTTTTCAGGTCTCGATAATCGGTCAAACCGATCGTGACCCGGTCTGCCAAACCTGCTTTGATGAGCTTGTCCTCCGCCCAGCGCTGCTGTTCAGAAGACAGTGTGATGCCGTGAACCCGGACATCAGCCG
>CATLZI010000055.1 GCA_950063125.1 uncultured Porticoccus sp.
AGCTCCCTGGCAAACAGGCACACGGCTTCCTGCCAATCCAGCCATTCGATAGGCTGGCCTGCCTGATTGAGTCGTAAAATTCTCGGTTGTATCACGCCGACCACCACTGCTGAATTCCAGAGTGAGCTGCAGACCGTCTTTCCAAAATGTAAAAAGCCCCGTCAAGAACAAACGGGGCCTGGGGATCAGAGCAAAAAGGCATAAAGCATACCCACCGCAGCATCACGGGTATTTTTTTGGGGCGGCACACTGCTTTGGGCTCATTGCTGCAACTGAAGGCCTATTGCTCCTGCGAGGTACAACTTCAGCAATAATAAACCCGGAGAAAACACTGTCAACAGATAAAAAATAAAGCCCTGATACAGGAGATATCAGGGCTTTAGGGGCAGTACAGGAAATTGTGGTTCCCATCTGGAAACCACAGAATAACCTAACATCCATGTTTTTCCTTGGTCATTGCGTTACACATCCATGTGTCACAGCGTCCATGCCACATCACTATCTACTTTTTCCAATGCCGCCACCATTGGTATTTTTCTGTTTTTTTTGTAGGAAAAAGATTACAGATGCGCGCTCACAGAATTGACCACATCACTTGGCTCGGTTAGTGTTGCAGCTTGATTTTTGGAGCGTAAAACGTGGCCAGCCGCAAAAAACCATTGGATTTTGAGGAAAAACTGCACCAGCTTGAAGAACTGGTCAATGACATGGAAAAGGGGACTCTAAGTCTGGAGGACTCTCTCAAAGCCTTTGAAGCGGGCATTAAAATAACCCGCGAATGCCAGCAGGCACTCAAGGATGCCCAGCTTAAAGTCGATATGCTGACTAGCGGATCCTCTGAACCCAAGGTCTTTGATCCTGAGAGCGGCTGATGGACACCCTACGTTTTGCAGACTTTCAGCAGCAGTCGCAGCAGCGGATTGATCGACACCTCAATGCCATGCTCCCCATTGCCGGCCAGGGAGAAACCACCCTTTTCGAGGCAATTCGCTACAGCCTGTTCAACGGCGGCAAACGCATTCGCCCATTACTGGCCTACGCTGCGGCCAAGGCCGTGGGTGAAATCAATCCTTCCACCGACCGGGTAGCGGCGGCACTGGAAATGATTCACGCCTATTCCCTGATTCACGATGATCTTCCCGCCATGGACAACGATGATTTGCGCCGTGGCAAGCCCAGCTGCCATATTGCCTTTGACGAGGCCACAGCGATTCTGGCTGGCGACGGCCTGCAAGCACTCGCATTTGAACAGCTCCTCGAGGCACAGCAGTTGCCCCCACAGACAACGCTGCGCTTACTCGCGATGCTGACCAAAGCAGCTGGCATCGATGGCATGGTTTACGGTCAGGCCATCGATATGGCTGCCGTCAACCAAACGCTCACACTCCCGCAACTGGAACATATGCACCGCCACAAGACCGGCGCCATGATTACCGCCAGTGTGATGATGGGGGGAATGACAGTCGGCGCCTCGGAACGGCAGCTCGGTGCGCTGAAAGATTATGGCGAGGCAATCGGTCTCGCGTTTCAGGTGCAGGATGATATTCTCGATGCCATAACCAATACCGCTGTGCTTGGGAAGCAACAGGGGTCGGACCAGGCCCGCAACAAACCCACTTATCTATCGCTGCTGGGCATTGATGGCGCCCGTCAAAAAGCTGCCGAGCTTCACGGCAAGTCACTGACTGCACTGGCCAGTTTCGATGAGCGCGCAGACCAGCTTCGCGCCATAGCAGACTATATCGTTAAAAGGGAATACTAACGTACAGGGCTATTCACCCCGGTAAAGCGGGGACGTTTCGCACGTCTTTTTGGTGTAAGATTGTACCCTTTACCCAGAATTGATCTTGCATGCCAAAGACCTTTGATGACATCCCCCTGATTCGTCCGGAAACCCCACTGCTGGACACCATCGATCAGCCCTTTCATCTCCGCGAACTGGAACCGGAGCAGCTGCCAGCGCTCGCAAATGAATTGCGCGCCTATCTGCTTTACAGTGTCGGAAAAAGTGGCGGCCATTTCGGTGCTGGCCTGGGAACCGTCGAGCTGACCATTGCCCTGCATTATGTCTACAACACGCCCCATGACCGTCTGGTATGGGATGTTGGCCATCAGGCCTACCCCCATAAAATCCTGACCAGTCGACGCGACCTGATGCTCCACATCCGGCAGATGGAAGGCCTCTCGGCATTCCCAAAACGCTCAGAGAGTGAATATGACACCTTCGGTGGCGGTCATTCCAGCACATCCATCAGCGCCGCCCTGGGGATGGCGCTGGGCTCCGCCCTCAATGGTGAGAAACGCAAGGCGGTGGCAGTAATCGGGGACGGAGCCATGACCGCAGGCATGGCTTTCGAGGCACTCAATCATGCCGCCCACACCGATGCCGACCTACTGGTGTTGCTGAACGACAACAATATGTCCATCTCCCACAATGGGGGGGGGCTTGCTACCTATTTTTCGAAAATCTGGTCAAGCCGGTTCTATAACTCCATCCGCGAAGGGGGCAAAAAGGTGCTCCGCTCAATACCCTCAGCGGCCACCTTTGTTCGCAAAACCGAAGAACACCTCAAAGCCATGGTGGCGCCCGGTATTGTCTTTGAAGAGTTGGGCTTCAACTACATCGGACCTATCGACGGACACAACCTGCCACTGCTGGTGCAAACGCTGCGCAATCTGCGCTGCCTGAACGGCCCTATCCTGTTGCATACCATTACCCGCAAGGGCAAGGGATTTGGCCCCGCCGAAGCAGACCCGGTGGGCTATCATGCACTGAACAAGATTGAGCCGAAAACCAAGCCCCAGATAGCGGTGGCAAAACCCGTCGCCAAGATCAGTCCGCCAAAACTCAAATACCAGCAGGTATTCGGTAACTGGCTGTGCGATATGGCAGAGAAAGATTCACGCCTGGTGGGGATTACACCGGCCATGTGCGAAGGCTCTGGGATGGTCGAATTTGCCAACCGCTTTGCAGATCGCTTCCACGATGTAGCCATCGCGGAACAACACGCCGTCACATTGGCCGCAGGGATGGCCTGTGAGGGAATCAAGCCTGTCGTGGCTATCTACTCCACCTTTCTGCAGCGCGCCTATGATCAGCTGATTCACGATGTGGCGCTACAGGGTCTGGATGTACTTTTTGGTATTGATCGCGCCGGGCTTGTAGGAGAAGACGGACCAACCCATGCCGGCAGTTTTGATCTTACCTACCTGCGCTGCATCCCGAACATGCTGGTGATGACCCCCTCTGATGAAAACGAAACCCGCCAGTTGCTCTATACCGGCTATATTCACAACGGCCCGGCTGCAGTCCGCTACCCCAGGGGGACGGGGCCCGGCGTAGCAATCGAACAGGCGATGACCGCACTGCCAATAGGCAAAGGGCTGATCCGTCGAAAAGGCCATCAGGTGGCCATACTAAACTTTGGCACCCTACTACCTGCAGCTATGGAAGCCGCCGAAAAACTGGACGCCACCGTGGTGGATATGCGCTTTGTAAAACCCCTGGACAAAGAACTGATAACTCGGCTGGCTACACAACATACCCTGCTGGTCACTCTCGAAGAAAATACCACCCAGGGTGGCGCTGGTGCCGCTGTCAGCGAGCATCTGGCCTGTATGGGTTTTCTGGTACAGGTAATGCATCTGGGTCTGCCGGATATCTTTCTGGAACATGGCAGCCATCAACAGCAACTGACGGCGGCCGGACTGGATGCAGCCGGTGTCCTGCGGAGCATCCAGCAACGGCTGCAACAAAAAGACAATAACCTGTCGGATACCGCGTACTGAAACCACGCCGCTGGCATTGGCAACGGAGGCTGGCAACGGCTTCACTGCTGGGGAGGGTTTTCACCGCGTTCAGTTTCGGGCTGGCCCGACAGGATCTGCCCAATCAGTCCGGCACCACCGAGGCTCCAGCCACCGTCCACCGGTAACACAGCGCCACTGATGTAGCTCGCGGCAGAAGAACCGAGAAACATCGCCGCAGCGGCAATATCGGCCGCTGTGCCCTGACGTTTCATTGGCACTGAATCGGCTATCTGTCGGGCACCCTTCGGGCCCGGTGGCGACAGTCGCTTCATTCCCTCAGTTCCCTCAATAGGGCCCGGCACCAGCGAGTTTACCCGGATGCCTTCCGCCCCCCACTCCAGTGCCGTGGTGCGGGTGAGCATATCGACACCCGCTTTGGCGGCACAGACATGGGATTGCATTTCCATTGGCACAAAGGCCTGTGGCGCGGAAATATTTATCACACAGCCGCCCGGTTTCCGCAGGTAGGGATGACAGAAACGGAGCACCTGAAAAGTCCCCAACAGGTCAATATCCATCACTGCCTTGAATGCATTGCCGGACATGCTCTTGGCCGCCGCCGGGAAATTGCCCGCCGCACCGGAGACCAGCACATCGCTGGGACCCAGTTGGCGGTGGGTCTCCTCAAAAACCACTTCCAGTCGCCCGGCATCGCGCACATCGGCAGCAAAGCCCAATACAGTGCCGCCATATTCCTGCAATGCCAGCACCGCCGCATCGACTTTGGCCTGGGAGCGACTGAGTACGGCAACAGACGCACCGGCCTGCGCAAAACCCCGGGCAATACCCAGGTTGATACCGCTGGTGCCGCCGGCAACAAACACCACGCTGCCACGATAATCGAAAGAACACTGGGGCATAAATCTGTCTCCTGAAATGGTGGGACTGAACAGGTCCGGTCGTCAGCCAGCTATGAAGGCTAACAGACGGCTCAGTCAGCCGGACAGCAGCTGGTCAATTGCTGTCAATGCGGCGATCAACTGCTCCGCATCCGCCTCGATTGATTGTCCCCTGGCGATTGAGTCTCCCCTGGAAATTGATAGCCCTCTGAAATACTCCTCTGCCATGGGTGCGATCCCACAGGCGGCGGGCAGCGGAGCACCGCACTGCACCAGATCCTGCATACGCGGGAGAAAAATAAACTGCAACCATTCGACAAATTCCAGCGTATCAATGGCAAAGGGTTGGTCACTGGCCAGGGCTTCTGCGCTCGGTGCCGTTTCAGACCAGACATTGAGATCGCGCAAATGCTGTTCCACGGCAAAGAGCCGGATAGTCAGTTGCCGACGGACATCACTCATTTTTGTCTCCCGACAGCTTGTATCATCAATTCAACTCACGGCGAAAAGGGGGCAGATCATCGAGCATTTGCCTGCCATAGCGTTTGCTCACAATCCGGCGGTCGAGGATAGTAATTCTACCGGTGTCCTGCTCCGTTCGAATCAGCCGCCCACAGGCCTGGTGCAACCGCAGAGAAGCATCGGGCAACATCAACTCCATAAACGGATTGACGCCGCGGAGTTCCAGCCAGCCCGACAGGGTTTGATAGACCGGATCATCCGGCACCGAAAACGGCAGCTTGGCAATCACCACATGGCGGCAGTAGTCACCGGGAAAATCCATGCCCTCGGCAAAGCTGGCCAGACCAAAAATCGCGCTACCTGAACCCTTATCAATCGCTGCGCGATGCCGACGGACAATCTCCTGGTTGGCCCACTGCCCCTGGAGCAGAATGGACTCCCGACAGGCGTCTGGTAACTGCTCGTAAACCTGCTCCATCTGTCGCCGCGAGGCAAACAGTACCAGCGTCCCCTCTGACCAGTCCACCAGCTCTGGCATGGTTCGGACAAGCGCATCGGTATGGGCCTTGCTGTCACTGCCATCGGCACCGATATCCGGTACCGACAGCGATCCGGCCCGGGCAAAATCAAAGGCGCCGGCCACCGCCGTGAACACTGTATCCGCAGGCAAACCACAACGTTTGCCAAAATTTTCGAATTTGCCAAGGGTGCGCAGGGTAGCCGAAGTAATCACCGCCCCATGACAACGTCGCCAGAGATTCTCCCTGAACAGGCCACCCGCATCCGTCGGCGATGCCGATACCTGAATGTCCAGGGTACCGCCGGCCTGTTGCTCAAGGGAGAGCCAGCGGGCATAGGGCGAGCTGTTGGCAAGATCATCCTCGCGGGCATAACAGCACCAGAGTTTCAGTACACTATCGGTACGCCCCTGCCAAATTCCCACCTGTTGAAAAAGCTGCTCAAGATCTACCCTGGGTACCGGAAAATGGGGCTCGTCCATCGCGTCACCCAGTCGGTCAGAGAGTACGTCGAGAAGGGTAGATAGAACGCCAAAGGTTTGCGCGAGATGACCTGCCAGCTCGCGAATGTCCTCACCGGGATCTCCATTCGGGAAACACCAGCGTGGCTCCGCATCCCCGTCGGCAGCATGGGCCAGAGATTTTTCCAACACCGGGTAGACCAATCCCAGTAATTTCTCTGCATCACCAGCAGCGGCCGTCATCTTTTCAAGACGGCTCTGTATTTCCGGCGCGTCTTTCAGTAATTCGTGCCAACTATCCACCTGCTTCTGCAGCTTGCCCAGCCAATGAGTTGTAGTTCGCAGTCTGCAGCTACCGGCAAAATGATTGAGCGCTGTGCCAGCGATGCGGTGGCCTTCATCAAACAGGTAAATCGTGTCCTCCGGCGGGGGAAGGATGACACCACCACCCAGGGCCAGATCTGCCATGACCAGATCGTGATTGGCCACAATACACTCGGCCTGATCCAGTTCATCGCGGGCGTTGAAAAAACAGCACTCGCGGATCAGGCGACAGCGACGACCAGCGCATTGACGCCGGTCTACGGTCAGGGGACGCCAGTCGCTGTCTTCCAGTGATTCCGACCAGGTATCCCGGTCACCCGCCCATTGATCTGTTTGCAGGGCGTCATTCATGGCGCGATAGCTGGCAATCAATTTGCCGGTGGGATTAAAGCTGATCTCGTCTTCGAACAGGAACTGACCACTGTCTTTCGCAGTGGCACTGTCCAGGCATTGTTCAAGGCGAACCGGACAAAGATAGCGACCGCGCCCCTTGGCCAGGGATATCCGGTAATCCCAGCCGGTACTTTTGAGCAGAGCCGGGATATCGCGGTTGACCAATTGTTCCTGCAGCGCCACCGTGCCGGTGGCAATCACCACCCGCTTGCCGCGATGACGTGCAATCGGTAATGCCGCCAGCAGATAAGCCAGCGTTTTGCCGGTACCGGTGCCCGCCTCCACCACACAGACCGGGTTGCCCGCTTTGCGGTGCCCCTCCGCATCACTCTCGATGGAACCCAGACTGTTGGCAATGGCCGCAATCATCTGCTTCTGGCCCAACCGGGGCCGCAAACCGTTGCTGTCGAGAAAAGCGCGGTAGCCTCCCTGGATAGTGTCCCTCAGTTCCGCTTCCAGCACGCCTAAACCAGACCGAGTTTCAGTTTGCTGCGCACAGGGTTGGCGTACATATCCAGCGCAATCTCCCGGTAAGCCTCCGGCATGGCGAGAATACGCTCCTCAAAAGCCCGGGTTTTCTTCACCCAGTCACAGGGGTGCTGTGCTTTCCAGTGAGCCAGTTGCGGCGAGTCGCCTTCCAGCTTCTGGAAGGCAATCAGGTTGGTGGGTTGCAGATGGTAATTACCGATAATTTGTCGATCCACTGCCTCGGCCATGGCCTCAGGGGAGTCGATTGCCGTGTCCAGCGGGTCGCCAAAGGCAACATGGACAGCGCCCTTGCGCCCCACAATACCCTGATAGATGCTCAACAGGTCTTCGTGCGCCTCTTTCTCGTAAGCCCCGGCTGTTTTAAGGGTATAAAGCTCTTTAGCCTTCGCCTCATCCAGCGGATCCAGCTCATAGGAAATAGCCACCGGCACCACCTTCAATTCGCGAATGGCCTCGGCAAAATCCTGCTCCTTGGTCTTACTCAATGAGAGCATTTTCAACAGGGCCTTTTCCGTTTTATCCATACCGTCCTTTGCCCGACCCTCCCGCTGTGCAATCCACACAGAAGCCCGCTCTTCAAGCAGGGAAAAACGGATGTAGCGTGACAATTGTACCAGCGCAGTGAGTTTTTCCCGCCGTCCTACCGGGGAACGCTTGACGATAAAACTCTTGTTGATGCGCATCAGATCGGACGTAAAATCCTTGGTCAATAAATTATCACCGATAGCAATCCGCACCGTATCGCGGCCGTTGTGGTAGAGCACAAAATTGACAAACGCGGGGTCCATGGCGATATCGCGATGGTTGCTGATATACAAATAAGCCGAGCTCGGCTCCAGTTTATCCAGCCCCGATACGGTTACATCGGTACCGATATTGCGCAGCAGGTTGGCCATGCTGGTACCCACGGCCTCCTGAAAATCCCGTACGTTATCGATTTTGGCAAAGGCTTTTCTGAGTACACGGCTGATCAGTGGTCGCATCAGCCAGGGCATCCAGCGACCCAGACGCCGATATTTGATGGACATCAGCGTATCGATGAATTCCCGGTCAATGGCCAGGCGGGCCAGCACATCTGGCACTTCGCTATCGTAGTAGGGACGAATATCGTCAAATTCGTTCATAGGACCTGCATGGTAATAAATTATTTTCGACTGCCCACAGGGAAGACCGTGGGATGGATCAGGGTGACAAGCGCGGGTTATACCAACAGACCTCAGTGGCGTATTTTTCCACCAGATGGGTGACATCCAGAATCATCGAAAACAGGGCCATTCTCACCAGCAGGCCATTGTCCGTCTGACGAAAAATAGCCAGGTTCGGGTTACTGTCCAGATCACAATCCAGCTCGTTGGCTTCCGCCCGGGAGTCTCGCGGCAGCGGATGCATAATGACGGTATTGGGTTCACAGTTCGAGGTATAAATCGCCTGGTTAAGACGAAACCGTCCGCGATACAGGTCCGCCTCATCTTTACTGGAAAAACGTTCTTCCTGAATGCGTGTCGAGTAGACAATGTCCACATGCGCAATGCTCGGTTCAAGCCGGTCTGATTCATCCACTTTGATTCCCGCCGTGCGCATCTCCTCCACCAGCTCCCTGGGCATGGCCAACTCCCTTGGGGAAACCAGCTCCACTGAAATGTGCCGGAACAGCATCAGCAACCGGCACAGGGAATGCACCGTACGGCCATGCTTGAGGTCACCGATCATGGCAACCCGCAGTCCGTCCAACTGGCGTCCGCGACCTTTCAGCTCTTTTTCAATGGTATAAAGATCCAGTAACGCCTGACTGGGGTGTTCATTGCTGCCGTCGCCGCCATTGATCACCGGAACCCGGCTGGAGGAGGCGAAGGCCGCTGCAGAACCGGACTGGGGATGGCGCAGGCAGATTATGTCGCTAAAACCGGATAGTACCCGTGCCGTATCCTGCAGGGACTCACCCTTAGTCAGGGCCGACGCCTCGAAACCGGCCGTCTCACGCACCTCACCGCCGAGGAGATTGAAGGCACTGCCAAAGCTGATCCGCGTTCGGGTGCTCGACTCAAAAAACATATTGCCGAGGATTGCGCCTTCCAGTACACGGGTGATTTTCTGCCGCTGCGCGTAGGGCTCCATGCGATCGGCCACCCGGAAAATCCGATCAATATCATTGCGCTCAAACTGACTGATGGAAAGAATACTGGCGCCTTTGAATTCCACACACTGCCCCTAGATGAATAACAAAACCGCTGCATTTTAGCGACTTTGTCAGGTGTGAACCAGCAGCCCACCTACTATAAAATCTGATCGCCCCACTCTCGCAGAGCGTGGAGAATAGTTCTGTCCCGCTCGGACAAATCTTCCCTGGCATGCAACGCTTCTATCTGCGCGTAAAAATCGTTCAGCGAGAGATAACCATCCCTGCCATTGGTCAGCTGCTGAAAACGGCACGCCTGCCAACGGTCTTGCTCCTCATCCGTGAGGGTCTCGGGGAAATTTTTCGCTCGATACAGGAAAAGCAGTTCACGGTAACGCTGATCCCGAAAATGCAGGCTGTCACTGGCCAGCTCGCTGGCACTGGCAGACCTCACCACTGAGAAAAGTGCCTTGTCGGCCTCACTGGCGAAACCCTCATAGAGGGCCTGTTCAGCATTGTCACAGGGCTCATATTGCTGGCTTGAAAAAACCGCTGCCAACTTGGCGGTCAAATCCTGTTCAAGCAGCAGCCGCCATTGTCTTTCGCATCTCGCAAGATCGATACCCAGCCGATGCGAAGCCGCAGCATCCATCAACCGCGGCGTTGCCACGACCGGACAACGGTTCAACTGCACCCCTTTCAAGGGTATCCGGGCCACCCCCTCGGGCAATGCATCCGTGCGCGTGAAGAGTCGTTCACTGATCTGCTCCGGGGAAAGTTCCATCAGCGCGCGAGCATCTCCCATCAGGTTAAAACAGATGATGGCATTCTTGTTCACTGGATGTCGGGCGAGGGGCATCATAAGCGCCGTATAGCCATTTTCCCTGGGTAGCTTCCCGGAAACATGTAAGAAAGGTTTGCGGTGATTGAGATCAATCAGTTCAGCCACCTTGTGTTTCAGGCGGTGCTCATAAACATACTG
>CATLZI010000056.1 GCA_950063125.1 uncultured Porticoccus sp.
GGGGGCTTTTTCTGTCCCTGTCATGGGTCTAAATTTGACCTCGCCGGTCGGGTTTACAAAGGGGTTCCCGCACCGACAAATCTGGTAGTCCCTCCGTATTCCTACGAGAGTGATGGGGTGGTTGTCATTGGTGTAGATCAGGAGGCAGGCTAATGAAAGCGTTGGTGTCTTTACGTGATTGGGTAGATGCGCGCCTGCCAATCGTGCGTGCGTGGAATACCCACATGGGTGAGTATTACGCTCCGAAAAACTTTAACTTCTGGTACTACTTTGGTGTTCTCTCACTGGTGGTATTGGTGATTCAGCTGGTTTCCGGTATCTGGTTGCTGATGAGTTATCAGGGCTCCGCTGAAGCAGCATTTGCTTCAGTAGAGTACATCATGCGTGATGTGGACTACGGCTGGATTATCCGCTACATGCATTCCACCGGGGCATCGGCATTTTTCGTTGTTGTTTATCTGCACATGTTCCGCGGTCTGCTCTACGGTTCCTACAAACCACCTCGGGAACTGGTCTGGATTTTTGGTATGACGATCTACGTGGCCCTGATGGCGGAAGCCTTCCTCGGTTACGTGTTGCCCTGGGGGCAGATGTCCTACTGGGGAGCCCAGGTGATAATCTCGCTGTTTGGTGCAATACCCGTGGTTGGCGAGGACATCGTGCAGTGGGTCCGTGGTGATTACCTGATTTCCGGCATTACGCTGAATCGCTTCATGTCACTGCACGTGGTTGCGCTGCCGATTATTCTGCTGGCATTGGTGGTGTTGCACATTCTGGCGCTACACGAAGTCGGGTCGAACAACCCCGATGGTGTTGAAATCAAGAAAAACAAAAATGCCAACGGTGTGCCTGTGGATGGTATTCCTTTCCACCCATTCTATACCGTGCACGATTTGGTACCGATTGTCGTATTTCTCTTTGTATTCTGCTTTATCCTGTTCTTTGTGCCGGAAATGGGCGGATATTTTCTTGAACATGCCAATTTCGAGATTGCAGACCCACTGAAGACGCCCGCACACATTGCGCCAGTCTGGTACTTCACGCCGTTTTACTCCATGTTGCGAGCGGTGCCCGACAAGTTTGCCGGATTCATGGTCATGGCAGCAGCAATCGCCATTATGTTTGTGCTGCCCTGGCTTGACCGCAGTCCGGTAAAGTCGATCCGGTATAAAGGTCTGATCAGTCGGTATGCCGTGCTGGTGTTCGCCGCCTCTTTCATTATTCTTGGCGTACTGGGCGTTAAGGCTCCGACTCCGGCTCGCACCTTTCTGGCGCAGGTTTGTACAGTCCTGTATTTCCTGTTCTTCCTTGCGATGCCGATCTGGACTCGAATGGAGAAAACCCAGCCAGAGCCGAAGCGAGTGACTACCGACGGTGGCTTTGGTTTCTGGAAGTCCATGGGTGGGTTGTTGATAGTCATCCTGCTTGCCTGGTTGCCACTGAAAGCGGTCGGTGCTGAGTCGGAATATCATTGTGGCACCATCCCCTGTGATGAATTCGAAGCCGACCCCTCAGACAAGGAGTCTTTGCAGCGAGGCGCCAAGCTGTTTGTAAACTATTGCATGGGTTGTCACTCAGCTGAGTATTCTCGTTGGGGCAGGGTCGCCTCAGATCTGAAAATGCCCGCTGGTCTGGTGATGGACAATCTGGTGTTTGCCGATCAGAAAATCGGGGACCTGATGAAAATTGCCATGACCAAGGAGAAGGGCAAACAGTGGTTCGGTGCTCCACCGCCGGACCTCACCATGATTACCCGCGCCCGCACATCCGAATGGGTGTATACTTACCTGCTTCATTTTTATGCCGATCCGAACCGTCCGATGGGCGTCAATAACAAGGTGTTCAAGGATGTGGGCATGCCGCATGCCTTGCTCGATCTCCAGGGACTTCAGGAGTGCGCGCCGGGTCCCGTGGTCGCCGCCAATGGGGGTGTGAAACGGGATCCGTTGACCCGCGAAGAAATCCTCGAAGACAATTGCGGACGCTATACACTGGTTCAGGAAGGGACCCTGTCCCCGGAGGAATATGACCAAGCGGCATATGACCTGGTGAACTTTCTGGCCTATACCGCAGAACCGATGGCCGAAGATCGCAAGAGAATCGGCACCTACGTTCTGCTCTTCCTTGCCTTCCTCTTCATCTGGGTTTGGTTGCTGAACAGGGAATACTGGAAAGAGATTCACTGATTTCAATGGGGATGGCTGCCGTATGGCCGCCATCCAACTGCCAATAACAACACAACTGAGGTTTTATTATGGGGGTTGTTGCAAAACGATCTTCGATGACGTTTTTTTCTGACCCTACATGCCACTACAGCCATCGTGTACGTATTGTTTTGGCAGAAAAAGGGGTCACGGTAGACATCGAAAATGTCGACGGCAAAAATTTGCCCGAAGATGTACTTGAACTGAATCCCTACGCATCCCTCCCTACCCTGGTAGATCGGGATCTGGCTCTCTATGAAACCAAAGTGATGATGGAGTATCTCGACGAGCGATTCCCTCACCCGCCATTACTGCCTGTCTACCCAGTTGCCAGAGCGCTGAGCCGCCAGTTCATGCACCGTATTGAGCGGGATTGCTGTAGTCAACTGGATTTTATTATTGGTAGCAGCGACAACAAGGCAGTCGAAATAGCCCGCAAGGAGCTTTGCGACAGCCTGACAAGCATTGCCCCGATCTTTGCCGATCTACCATTTTTTATGAGCGAAGAATTCACGCTGGTCGACTGCTGCCTGGCGCCTATTTTGTGGCGATTAAAGCACCTTGAGATTAAACTGCCATCAAATCGTCAGACAAAGCCTTTACAGGACTATATGAAACGATTGTTTGACCGGCCGTCCTTTGCAGAAAGTCTGTCAGAGTTTGAAAGGGATATGTGAAAACCTTGTGTGGCCGGAAAAATCTTGAAAAGGGGGCATGATATGTCCCTTTTTTCGTAAACCGCAGCACAGAGATATTGGGCCGAAATTACTGTCATGAGCATGACGTCAAATAAAGCTTATCTTGTTCGGGCATTCTATGACTGGATTGTGGATAACGACTGCACCCCCTACATAGTCGCCGATGCCTTTTATCCGGGGGTTGCTGTTCCCCAGCAACATGTCAGTGACGGACAGATTGTGTTGAATCTGGCACCGCGAGCAATAACCTCGTTGGTGATGGACAACCGGATCATTTCCTTTACTACCCGATTTGGGGGGGTGCCGAGTACGATAGAGTTACCTGTGCAGTCTATATTGGGCATTTATGCTCGTGAAAACGGTCAGGGTATGATGTTCGAGCCAGAGACTGGCCACGATCCTCAACCACCTGCCGGGCCGGGTCCTGTGAAATCTGTACCATCGAAAGAGAAACCTTCAGGAGGGATTGCTGGAGACAATGGCAAAAAACCCTCTCTCAGAATTGTAAAATAGAGGTCTCAATTATGTCAGATCCAATTGTCATTGCCGGTATGGCGAGAACGCCGATCGGTAGCATGCAAGGACAGTTTACCGGTGTTCCCACAACAGAGCTCGGTGCCGTGGCTATCAGGGCTGCCATTGAGCGGGCAGGGATTGCCGGAGAGCTGATTGGTTCCGTTGATATGGGTTGTTGTCTCACGGCTGGTCTCCGGCAGGCACCGGCCCGCCAGGCTGCCATTGGTGCGGGATTGCCGCCGAGTGTGGGGGCTACCACCCTCAACAAGGTATGTGGATCCGGTATGAAAGCGGTGATGAATGCCTGTGACAGTCTGACACTGGGTAATGTGGATGTGGCCGTAGCCGGTGGAATGGAGAGCATGACCAACGCCCCATACCTGATGACCCAGGGTCGCAGTGGCTACCGGTTTGGTCATGCGCAGATTTTTGACCACATGACAATGGATGGTCTTGAGGATGCCTACAATGGCGAAGCGATGGGTATTTTTGCCGAAAAATGTGTCAGCAAATTCGATTTTACCAGGGAGGAGCAGGACGCTTTTGCCGTGACCTCACTGGAACGTGCTCAACGGGCGATCAAGGACGGCAATTTTGAGCATGAAATTGCGCCTGTTACTGTCAAGACCCGCAAGGGCGAGGTAGTCTGTTCAATCGATGAGCAGCCTAGCAAATCGGTTGCCGATAAAATCTCGCAAATGCGCCCGGCGTTCATCAAAGACGGTACTGTGACAGCTGCCAATGCCAGTTCTATCAGCGACGGTGCTGCTGCTCTGGTGTTGACCCGTCTTTCTGTTGCAGAAAAGCTGGGCATGAAACCCCTGGCAACCATTCACGCTCACAGTACCCATTCTCAGGAACCCGAGTGGTTTACAACCGCTCCGGTAGGTGCCATCAATAAGCTGCTCGCGAAAGTGGCGTGGACCAAGGACGATGTGGACCTGTTTGAAATTAACGAAGCATTTGCTTGTGTCACCATGGCGGCCATGAAAGAACTGGACTTGCCCCATGAAAAAGTCAATATTCACGGTGGAGCTTGCGCTCTGGGCCACCCTATTGGCGCCTCGGGTGCCCGTATTATCGTGACCCTGCTCAGTGCCCTGCAAACCTACGGGAAGCGCAAGGGTGTGGCAGCAATCTGCATTGGAGGTGGAGAAGCTACTGCGATCGCCGTCGAACTGATCTAATCATTCCCGAGTAATAAAAAAACCGGCCCGGCTGATCACCGGGCCGGTTTTTTTATAGATAGCGCTGTTAATCGATATATTCAAAAACCTTCACCACCCTCTGTGCACCGCGGGTTTTGCTGGCAATGAGGGCTGCCTGGTCGGCGGTACTATGCGTCACCAGGCCCATCAGATAGATCACGCTGTTTTCGGTAATCACTTTTATGGTCGACGATTTCAGGTTTTTTTCAGCAATCAGCTTGGCCTTGACTTTGGTGGTTAGCCAGGTGTCATTGCTTCTCGATATCAGGGATGTTGGGGTGCGTATCTGAAGTTCATTATGTACTTGGCGGACGCCGCGAAACTTTCTTGCCGTATCACCCGCCAGTGTACGAAGCTCGCCGGTAGCCACTTCACCGGTCAGCAGAATCACGCCATTGTATGCTGTAATGTTGACGTGAGCGCTTTCAAGGTCTGTGTGGGCCTTCTTGATATTGACACCGATCAGCGTCTCCATCTGCCAGTCATCAATATCGGTGCCCAGCGAAGTGGATGAGGGGTCGGGCTTGATTGGCTCGTCGGTGGTTGCATGGATAATACTGGTGCAGCCCGATAGAACGAGCATGCCTGCGAGTAACAGAGATGCCAGACGTGGCAACATCAAGAATTTCCTCCAAACAATTGTTGATCAATAAGCTCACAAAGACAGAACAGGCTCAATAAATGTATTTCGCTGATGCGATGTCGGTCATGATGATCAACACGAATCTCAATATCGTCGCCACTCAGTAATGCCGACAGGTCGACATCACCCGCGCCAGTAAAACCAATGACAGATATACCTCGGTCATGGGCGGTGTGAATTGCCTGGACCAGATTGCTTGGATTGGTCCCGAGGCTGAAGATAACCAGTACATCCTCTGCCTGGCCCAGGGTTTTCAGTTGTCTACTGAAAATTTCACTGACACTGTGATAATGGCCGATAGCAGTAATTGTAGAGCTATTGCTGTTCAGGCAGATTACCGGTAGACCCGGCCTTTCCAGTTTATATTGCAGTAACAGGGATTGGGAAAAAATATTTGATAGTGAGGCGGAGAGGCCATTGCCACAACAGAGTATCTTCTGTCCCTGGAGTAACCGTTGAACCGCCACTGTGCTGGCTTCGGCAATCAATGGTGCCAGTATTTCGCCACAAGCCATTTTCGCTTCAATGCTCTCGTGAAATAGCTCAATAACACTGGATTCCATAGGTTTTCTTTGGCTTTCTGGGGTTAGTGGTCAAAGGCGTTTGGCAGCCATTCTACCTGATAAGATGGGTCATTAGTGATGTCTTTGCATAGGCACACCGCATCAAAACGGCAGGCTACCTTGTCCCACGCCTGGGTGGCTTGTAAAAAATGCCGGGCCGCAGCAATGATCCGCCGTTGTTTCCTGTGATCAATACTATAGATCGCACCACCGAAGGCGGCATGATTGCGCAGTCGAACTTCGACAAAGACCACGGTTTGACCCTCCTGCATTATCAGGTCGATTTCTCCCTGTGGGGTCCGGTAATTTCGATGCAGGGTCACCAGACCCTGCCTTTCCAAAAATGTTCTGGCCCACTGTTCGGCAATAGCACCGCTCTGGTTCGAGCGGGCCGGTGGTTTCCCTTTGGTCATTGAAAATCCCTTTTCGCTGATGTTTTCCCGCCGTACACATTTCTCGATAAAGATTACATGGGTCTCGCTGCCATCACGGTATCTGAGGCGAGGGGGCTGTCTGGTGCTCCTCTTCGAGGTTTTTTTTCTGCAATTGTATGGCGGGAACCACCCTGCCATTTTTAAAAACACCCCAGGGCTGTTCCCGTTCAATGGTATCCGGTGGCGTCAGATATAGCATGCCGGTATTCCCGGGCAGTCGGATATTGGGAAATAACAGCATTTGCCCCAGCCATTGGTGCAAATGGTAGGTATCAATGCCCAGCGCATACATATGTCGATAAATGGGTTCGAGGTCTTCTGCCGGTTGCATGGCGTCAGCACTGTAGCCGGGGAGTGTCCAGGGCATGGCGCTGAAACGAACCCCGTCCAGGTCGCGATTGCGCCCCGGATCCTGTATCCCGCTAAAAAGCTGGGACGTGCCATAAACCTGGAGGTCGCTGGCGAAAAGAAAATCCAGTGTGGGTTTGATCTGTCGTGCCTGACTGGGTGAGGCGATCAGAAAGACCATGTCCAGGTCCTGGCGCCGCCTGGGCGTATGGGCCAGTTGTTTTCCGAGTAAACGCTGTAAACGGTTGTTGCGCTCAATACTCTGTTCAATCTGAAGTTCGGGCTTTAGCAGCGCGATGAAATCGCTCTGGGATGCTGCGTAGGCGGGCACTTCGACCAGCGTGCCGCCCCGCTCGTGCCAACGTTCCCTGAATGCGCCCAATGCACGTATTCCCGAGCTGGAATCTGGCGTGATGGTTAGTGCGAACCTGCGTCCTTCAAGCCATGCCCGGTCGGCGACCTGACGCGCTTCAGCGGTGGATGAAAGGCCAAATTGAAAAAAATTCTGGCGGACTTCGGTGCTGGGTGTATCCAGATAATTGAGCGCCACAGTCGGTACCGGCAAGTCCGGAAGGGCGAGTAATTGGCCAACTTTTTCCCGTTGTACCGGGCCTATGATCAGTTCGGCCCCCTCGCTGATAGCCTGCTGGTAGAGTGGACCGATATCGTCGCTGGAGGAGGTATCGTAGAATCGTATTAATGGTGTCTTGCCGCGAGCTCCCCTGACGTCATACCAGGCGGACAGTATGCCGCCGCGAATGGCCTTGCCTGCTTCTGCAAGGGAACCCTGCAGTGGCAGTAACACTGCAATCTGTTCAGGGAGATTACTAGCGACTTCCTGCAATGCCGTGAGTGATGGTGGCGGATACAGGGCAGCGGGATGGTCTGGCCATTCAGCTTGCCAATCTGTTATCTCGCGGAGCTGTTTGTCCATATCGCCCTGGTTTTCCCGAACCCTGCTGGCAAGTGTGTACCAGCCCTGTAGCAGTGGATCGGATTCCGTTGCCTGCAATGCCGCCAGGTGCTTCTGTGAAATGTGGGTAAGTAGCCGCCATATCGCTTCGGAAATGGCTGTCTGCTCCCCGGTTGATGTCACCAGGCTGGAAAGTTCCGCGTAAGCGCGAATGCTTTGCTCATCTTCCCCCAATAGTGAAAATAGCTCCCCGCGCAGTTTTTGCCACTTAACCCGAAGGCTGGTAGGCAGTTGAGCAGCATTGGTCGTGAATTCCGGGTCTGTGAGCAAGTCCCTGGCGAGAAAAAACCGTTCCTGAGCCATGGCTACTTTGGCGAACAGCAGGCGGAACTCCACAAGGCGCTGACCGGAGAGCGCATTCTGATCAAGTGATGACAATACCTTTAGGGCCTGCTGGTTGTCCCCCGCGAGTACCAGAAACTCGGCCGCATCCAGTTGGTGGAGTTGTCGGTGCGGTGCTATGCTGTTCGCGGCCAGTGAGAGCGCGCGTTCGGCGCGCTCTGCGGGACTCAGGGGTGTCGCCGGACCGGTTTTAGGTGTATCGCGGCCCGTCTGAGTGCAGCCGCCGAGCACTAAAACCAGCCCCAGCAGCACCATCGCTGTTATTCTGAATTTGAACATAGGTGTCATTTCTTATGCCGGGTCAATTGTATGTGGTGGCCACGCCCATTGGTAATCTGGGTGATATGGTACCCCGAGCCGTTGAGGTTCTCCATGCGGTTGATCTCATTGCTGCAGAGGATACCCGTCACAGTGGTCGATTGCTGAAACATCTCGGCATCGATACACCGCTGGTTGCCTATCACGATCACAGCGATGAGCGACAGATGGGCCGGGTTCTCGATATGCTGGTACAGGGCCAGACGGTGGCGCTCATCTCGGATGCGGGAACGCCGTTGATCTCTGATCCAGGCTACCGTCTGGTCAGAGAGGCCCGGTTGCGGGACATCAGGGTCACGCCGATTCCCGGTGCCTGCGCCGCTATTGCAGCCCTCAGCGCTTCTGGCTTGCCCAGTGACCGGTTCAGTTTTGAGGGGTTCCCGCCGCCAAAAACTGCCGCCAGACTGAAAAGATTTGAAACCCTTGCCGGATCAGCCCAGACAATGATTTTTTATGAGTCCCCTCACCGGATACTCGACACACTGACGGATATGATCGCCACCTTCGGCTCCGACCGTGAAGCGGTGCTGGCCAGAGAAATCACCAAGACCTTCGAGACATTCCTGACCGGTACCCTGACGACAATATTGCAGCAGGTTTGCGCGGACAGCAACCAGCAAAAGGGCGAAATGGTGGTGATGGTGAAAGGGAACGTTGATGCTGTCAGTGCGTCCGAGGCAGAGCAATTGAGAATCCTGAAAACGCTGCTGGATGATCTGCCCGTCAAACAGGCTGCTGCACTGGCGGCCAGAATTACCGGCGGTCAGAAAAACGCGCTGTACCAGTTGGCCCTTTCATTGCGCCCCGACTGAAGCTGGTCCGGGTATGATCGGTCAGGCGCTACAGGCCAGCGCAATGGTTTCCGGGCTGATCTGCCTGAATTGCCGGACAGGCTTGCCCGATGTGTTGCCAGCACACCATTCGGCAATGCGCGCGATATCTTTTTGATCACCCTTGTAGTGGGCTCCGTGCATTTCGACCATGCCGAGGCCCTGGCTGGCGGCGTTGAGGTAATTGCATGAATTGCGCAGGCTGCCGATGACCGGAAGCTGCAGTTGTCTGGCCAATGTCTCTGCTTGTCTGGCGGTGGGGGCGGTCCGCGGCACACGATTCAGAACCAGCGCGATAGTCTGTTTGGACGGCAGCATCCGCCGCAGTTGCTGGACGGTTGTGACAATGGCGTGCAAATCGAACTCGGCGGTTAACACCGGTAAGAGTATGGCAGTCGCTTCACGCAGTAAGGGACTGAGATTGTTCAGGTCCGGTCTGGCGGGGGTATCGAGAACCAGCACTTCCGTATTGCGGGGAGGCTGAATCGCCCAGCTGCGAGTGACATTTTGCGGTGCATGATGTGCATCCACAAGTTGAATGTAGGGGGCTGTCTCGGGACGTTTGTGTGCCCAGAACACACCCGACCCCTGGGGGTCCAGGTCCATCAATGTGGTGACTTTGCCCCGATGGCTGAAATAACTGGCCAGGTTGGTGGACAGTGTCGTTTTACCGCAGCCTCCTTTGGGGTTCATTACCACGATTCTTTGCATTTCTCTGATCCCGTATGATTCGCAAGATTAGCTAGGCTACCCAACTACGCTTCGCAGAAACCACGATCAGATCAAAAAATGACCAATGCGCCTGTTGTGTAATGGGATTTTTGCTGTTTTTGCCAATCGCCAGCGGGGCTGGCTTCGTGCTAACCTTGCCGCGGGAGTTGGCCAGGCAACCGCCGCTTTAATTTCTCGCTATCTCCGCAGGTGATGGTGGGAGTGAAGGGGAGGAAAGTCCGGGCTCCATAGGGCAGAGTGCCAGGTAACCCCTGGGGGGCGTGAGCCTACGGAAAGTGCAGCAGAGAGTAGACCGCCGATGGCCGCAATACGTTGTGGCACAGGTAAGGGTGAAAGGGTGCGGTAAGAGCGCACCGCGCAACTGGTAACAGTTTGTGGCACGGCAAACCCCGCTCGGAGCAAGACCAAATAGGGATCCTTTGGCGTGGCCCGCGCTGGATCCGGGTAGGTTGCTTGAGGTGTACGGTGACGTGCACCCTAGAGGAATGGTTGTCCAAGACAGAACCCGGCTTATCGGCCAACTCCCATTTTTTACTCCCCCTT
>CATLZI010000057.1 GCA_950063125.1 uncultured Porticoccus sp.
CCATAGGTAGACCGTACGGAAGAAGACCAGGGTTCGAGCATGGGCAGGTTGGAAATTTCAATGGGTCCGCGAGCCATGCCGGGGTCGCTGAACAGCAGTGCGCCGAGGGGCCGGTTATCCAGCTTTCGGAGTTTGCGCAATCGTCCAGTCAGGGTTTTCATCGGAATGATACTGCGGGCATAGACCCAGGGTTGTTGGTTGCCAAACAGCACGACCTCCCTGATCAGGGCGCGTTGTCGGGCCGGCAGCTCCAGCGCCCGCCGCTCGGACAGTCGGGGCACCCCCATGCCCTGAAACAGTATCTTGACCTCAAACCGCCCTTTGCTTGCCCGGATTAAGCGTTCGGTAAGTGAGCCGCGATCCAGTAGCCATGGCCGCAGGGCGTTGTTTGTGGCAAACAGCGGTGTGCGTCGGAAGCTGCGCCAGTGAAGCTGACGGTTGGCAGGTGTGTGTTGGGAGTGAGGGGGCACAGCGATACCTATGGACCTTGGTATGACAATGGATTCTAACTGGTTATGACAACGCTTTGGGGGGCTAAGGGTTATACAGGCTGACAAGCCGCTCCTGTAATAGCGCCATGGCCCTGGCCCGGTGACTGATACGATTTTTTTCCTCTTTGCCGAGCTGTGCGGAGGTGCGGCCCAGCTCGGGAATATAAAAAAGCGGGTCGTAGCCAAAGCCGTTGTCACCCTCCGGAGTAAACCCGATCAGTCCCTCCCAGGTGCCCTGGCAAATTAGCGGCGTCGGATCTTCCGCGTGGCGCAGGAATACCAGCAGGCAATGAAAGCGGGCGGTTCGTTGCTCACGGGGTACTTCCTGAAGCAGTGACAGCAACCGCAGGTTGTTCTGCTGGTCGGTGGCGTTTTCTCCGGAAAATCGTGAGGAATATATACCGGGGGCGCCATTGAGCGCGTCCACTTCAAGACCGGAGTCATCTGCGATGGCTGGCAGCGCGGTGAGGTGGGCGGCATGCCGCGCCTTGATCAGGGCGTTTTCCACAAAGCTCAGGCCATCTTCTACCGCTTCTGGAACCTCAAAATCGGATTGCGGCAGAATGTCGAAGGGGAGGGATTCAAGCAAGTGCTGAAACTCGGCAAGCTTGCCTTTGTTGCCGGTGGCGAGAACAATTTTCATGTTGAACTAGATGATGGAAAGGTTGCTGGTAAGTGCACTATTGCGCCCCCGATACACAGAGAGTCTGGGGTGGCTGTCACAGGCTACTCATCGACATAGAATTTGCGCTGAAAAGTCAGCGAATGTGTCGCCTTGTCGGAATTCGGACTGACGTCAATTTTGAAGGTCATCCAGTCTTCCTTGTCAAAACGGAACGGCGCCAGATAGTAAACCACATTCTCTTCGCGGATTTCGGCGAATTCCAGCACCTGCTGTTGACCGAAAATATTTGAGACGGTGCCCTTGACCACGGCTGGCAGACCGCCCATTTGGCCATTTTTGACCACGGCAATATTCACCAGCCCTTTATCCTTGCCACGAACAATATTGTACGAGCTGGCTACGTCCGGCTGGATAAAGCTGCTGTTGAAGGCACTGAAAAACACTTTCAGGTCGCCGTATTCCTTGTAGGGGCGGTTGTCAGCCAGCGCACTGAAGCTCAAACCTGCGATGAGCAGGAATAACGAGATTGCTTGGGTTATTTTCATGTTGTGGCTACCTGTCATGAAGAGGCCTACTTGCTTAAATGGTAGATTGCAGTGTCACTGAACATATTCGGCCAGATACCTTTCATGTACCTGTCCGGCAGTCGCTCTGCGACAAATTCTCGATGCAGTATCCGGATACGCTTCTCTGTACAGAGTGCCTCAAAATCCTTCACGGTACAAAAGTGGATGTTGGGCGTGTCGTACCACTGGAAGGAGAGTTGCCTGGTGACCGGCATGCGGCCCCGTGACAGCAGATAGCTGCGGGCGCGCCAGTTGCCGAAGTTGGGAAATGTCACCACACACTGTTTGCCCACGCGCAACATTTCTCCCAGGACCAGGTGAGGATAGCGCATTGCCTGAAGGGCCTGGGTCATTACCACGGTGTCAAAGCTGTTGTCGGAAAACTGGCTCAGACCTTCGTCAAGGTCGGCCTCAATCACATTGACGCCCCGGGCAACACAGGACGTAATTTTATCAGCATCAATTTCCAGCCCATACCCCCAGACGCCTTTTGTCTTGGCAAGGGTCTGCAGCAGTTCGCCGTCGCCGCAGCCGAGGTCCAGAATGCGGCTTGTCGGGTGGATCCACTGCTGAATAATGTTCAGGTCTGTGCGTATCATCATTTTGAAGAAATCTCAGCTGCTATGCGGTTTATATAGGCAGTGAGCACTTGCTCATAACGCTGGTTCGGCAGTAGAAATGCATCGTGTCCGAGGTTGGACTCAATGGCGGTATAGGCCACATTTTTATCGGCGGCGATCAGGGCCTCAACAATTTCTGCGGCCCGTTCCGGAGAGAAGCGCCAGTCGCTGGAAAATGACACCACAAGAAAATCGCAGCTGGCGTGCCGGAAGGCCTCGACCGGGTTGTGATCATACTCACGGGCGAGATCGAAATAGTCGAGTGCTTTGGTCATCAGAAGGTAAGTGTTGGCATCGAAAGCGCCGGAAAACGCGTCACCCTGATGGCGCAGGTAGCTTTCCACCTGGAATTCAATGGGCGCATCCTGGCCGCGCTGAAAAGAACCGGAGCGCAATTCCCGACCGAATTTATTGCCCATCAGCTCATCCGACAAATAGGTGACATGGCCGATCATGCGCGCCAGCCCCAGGCCGTTTCTCGGCTGAGTCTGTTGTTCGAGATAGCGCCCGTTGCAAAACTCGGGATCGGACCTGATGGCGTTGCGGGCTATCTCGTTAAAAGCGATATTTTGTGCGCTGAGTTTCATCGCCGAGGCGATGACAACCGCATGGCGCAACCGGTCCGGATATTCCAAAGCCCAGCGCATAACCTGCATGCCGCCGAGACTGCCGCCAACGATGGCGGCCCATTGACGGATACCGAGTTTGTCCGCCAGCCGCGCCTGACTTTCCACCCAGTCTCTGACCCGCAACGGTGGGAAATCCGGCCCCCAGGGTTGGTCGGTATCAGGATTGATGGATATGGGGCCGGTGCTACCGTGACAGCCACCGATATTGTTCGGACAGACGATGAAAAAACGGTTGGTATCAAAGGGTTTTCCTGGCCCGATATGATTGTCCCACCAACCCGCTCGCTGGTCGGCCATGCTGTGGTACCCGGCGGCGTGGTGATGGCCACTGAGAGCGTGACAAATGAGGATGGCGTTACTGCCATCGGCGTTCAATGCCCCATAGGTTTCCACCATCAGTGTGTAATTGTCGAGTGTTCTGCCGCAGGCAAGCACAAGCGGTTCATCGAAGTGAATCGCTTGCGGTGTGACAATACCAACGGAGTTTTCCGGAATTACATCAGGCATTAATGATTCAACGAGTATCTGGCTTTTGCCGGTGTTTCGGCAGTCTAAAGAGGGGCGTGTATTGGCGCAAGGTTAGCATGCTGTTTTGCCCGCCGCCGCTGTCAGAGTGTCTCCAGATCATAATCCACAATCACTGGCAGGTGACTGGAAAACGTCTTGGCCTTATAGATCACAGCATATTCCACGTGACTGGTGAGGTTTTTTGACACAATTTGCATATCGGTGCGCCAGCCCATCCCCTCAAGGGGTTTACCGGCAGGCCAGTAAGTGAATTCGTCCGCATCCATGTTGAAGAGCCGAAAAGCATCGGCGTAACCGATGTCACCGAATACCTGATCGAGGCACTGCTGCTCATGTGGCAGGAAACCGGACAGATTGCAGCAGGTTTCCGGTGCACTCACGTCAATTGTGCGATGGGCAATATTCCAGCTGCCACAAAAAATATAGTCACGGCGCTTGCTGCTGATTTTGCTGAAATGGGCCAGAAGATCCCGAAAAAAACGGTCTTTAAGCGGTTGGCCGTCGCTGTCGGAAGGGGCCAGCAGTGAACAGATGCTGACATGCTCAAAGTCGGCTTGCAGATATCGCCCATTCATATCTTCGCCGTTGTTGGCACCAAAACCGTACATCATTGCCTTGGGCATGTCCCGGGTGTAAATGGCGACACCATTCTGCTCTGGTTGGGGCGCATCAAAGAAATAGCTGAAGTAACCCTCGAGCTGAAAATCGGCACGAGAACTGAGAACGGGTTCCGGCAACCGGAGATCCTGAAGGCATATTATGTGAGCGTCCTGGGAGGCCAGCCACTCGAATAACCCTTGAGCGGCAGCCTGTTGGATACCGTCCACGGCAACACTGATAATTCGCATGATCGCCCCTGATTTTGGGAGAGTGTATGATAACCGACAGATCGTGTTTCCAAAATGGGGAAACTGTCTTCAGGCTCCGGCGGAACCTGTGATGCTGACAAACCGGACTGTCTCTATGGCCAATTTAATCAATAACAGCAAATCCACCTGGTGCCTAGTGTTGGCATTATTTTGTTCGGCGTCCATGTTAGCAGAGGCCAGTAATCTTTTCCGCTATCACAATAGCGAGGGCAATCTGGTGATTGACCACCAAGTGCCTCCGGAGTACGTCGCCAAAGGTTATGAGGTGCTCAGTAGCACCGGCAGGGTGGTGAAAACTGTCCCGCCGCATCAGCCTGTGGAAGAAGAGGAGGGGGCCGTATCAGGCGCGGCAAGCCGGGCGGATCAACGCAAAGAGGATCAATTTCTATTGCGCAGCTACAGTGATGTTGGCGAGGTTGAGGCCGCTGGTGAGCGGCGATTGGCTCAGCTTGCCAGAGAAATAGAGATTATCGAGTCCAATCGGGCCAAAAATGAGGAGCAGCTTGAGAAGGCCAAAACCCGGGCTGCCCGACATCAGCTGACCGGTAAAAAAATACCTCAAGACCTGTTGGAAAGAATGGATGAAATCACCCGGTTAACCGGGGATACACAGCATATGTTGTTGCTGCGTAAGCGAGAATATGAGGTAGTGGCGGCGCGTTATGAGCGTTACAAAAACCGTTTCAAGGCGTTGAATCCCGAAAAAACACCGTCGCAGCCACCGACCACTGCTCCTGCCAGTTCGCCGTCGGCAACCGAGTGAACTCGCTTCGAACAAACTGACTGATCTTGCCTTCGGCCAGCGCCAATATCAGGTTGGCTGCAGCCGTCACCGTGATGGCCGGGCGCAGGTTTTCCGATACCTCTGCTTCGCGAAGAATCTGTTTTAGCTGGGTTTCCAGTCGATCAAATAATTGTTGTATCCGTTTGTGCAGTCGCTCTGTTTCCCCGGTCAGCGCGTCGCCCGTAAGTAGCCGGGTGATTCCGGGATTGCGCTCGGCAAACGTGAGCAGCAGCGTCAGAATACGGTAGCAGCGACTGGCGGCATCCGGTTCTTCGACAATGATCGTACGCATCCGGGTAAACAGCGTCTCTTCGATAAAATCAATCAGGCCCTCATACATCCGGGTCTTGCTCGGGAAGTGCCGGTAGAGCGCAGCCTCGGAGACCCCGACCTCTGTGGCCAGTGCAGCAGTGGTGATACGCCCACCGGGCGCGGCCTCCAGCATCCCTGCGAGGGCTTGCAGAATGTGCTGTTTTCTTGAAGTTTTTGCTGTTGTTGTCATCCGGTGCTCTCTGCTGCTTCATCGGTGATCAACGTGCCGACACCCAGATCGGTAAAGATTTCCAGCAGTGTGGCATGGTTGACCCGGCCATCAATAATATGGGCTGTCCTGGCGCCGCCCTTGACCGCATCCAGCGCACAGCGGATTTTCGGCAGCATGCCGCCGTAGATCGTGCCATCTGCGATCAGTTCATCCACCTGACGGGTGGACAGGCCGGTCAAAACCTCACCGTTTTTATCCTGCAGGCCGGCGACGTTGGTGAGCAGAATCAATTTTTCTGCCTTGAGGACTTCGGCGATCTTGCCAGCTACCAGGTCGGCATTGATGTTGTAGGAGTTGCCTTCACTATCGACCCCGATAGGTGCGATCACTGGAATAAAGTCACTATTGGTCAGCATGTCGATAACGCCGGTATTCACCGATTCGACTTCCCCCACGTGGCCGATATCAATGATTTCCGGTGCTTCCATCTCGGGTGTGTGCCGACTGACTTTGAGTTTGCGGGCCTTGATTAACTGGCCGTCCTTGCCGGTAATACCAACGGCCTTGCCGCCGGCGTGGTGAATGAGATTGACGATCTCCTTGTTGACACCACCGCCCAGCACCATTTCCACCACGTCCATGGTTTTGCTGTCGGTAACCCGCATGCCGTTGACAAAGTGGGATTCAATTTGTAGCCGCGCCAGCAGTTCGCCAATTTGTGGGCCGCCACCGTGGATCACTACCGGGTTCATGCCCACCAGCTTCATCATCACAATATCCCGGGCAAAGCTGGCTTTCAGCTTTTCGTCCACCATGGCATTGCCGCCAAATTTGACGACGATAGTCTTGCCGGTGAAGCGCTGGATGTAGGGCAGTGCCTCGGACAGAACCCTGGCCGTGTTGGAGGCGGCTTCTCGCGTTAGTGACATGTGTGTTCCTGGCAGTGTGATAATTCAAAAGCTCAAGCGATCGTCTATGCTACGGAGTTGCTGACGGAAAAGCGATTTGATTTTTTCGAGTGACTCCTCGCTCTCCGCTTCAAACCGCAGGGTCAGTGCCGGGCCCGTATTGGAGGCGCGCACCAATCCCCATGCCTTTGGAAAATCGACCCGAATTCCGTCAATGGTTGACATCTTGCCGGCCTGAAAGGCCTCTTTTTCCCGCAGTTTTTCAATCAGCGTGAACTTCTCCTGTTCATCGACTTCTATCCGTATTTCAGGTGTTGAACAGCGTTCCTCAAAGCCGTCCATTATCTCATCCAGGCCCTGTTCACGAATGGTCATGATTTCAATCAGCCGGGCCGCTGCATAGATGCCGTCATCAAAACCAAACCAGCGATCCTGGAAGAAAATATGGCCGCTGAATTCCCCGCCAAGCGGCGCCTTGCTTTCAATGATTTTGTTATACATGTGGGAGTGGCCGGTTTTCCACATCACCGGGCGACCACCGTAGCTGCTGATCAGTGTGTTGAGGCGTCGGGTACTTTTGATATCAAATACGATGTCCGCTCCCGGGTGTCGCGAAACGACGTCCCGGGCAAAAATCATCAACAACTCATCTGGCCAGATAATTTTGCCAGTGGCAGACACCGCCACAATCCGGTCGCCATCACCGTCCAGCGCAATCCCCAGGTCGGCCTGGTTGTCTTGCACATGGCAGATAAGATCGGCCAGATTTTCCGGTACCGTGGGATCCGGCGCATGATTGGGGAAGCTGCCGTCCACATCGCAGTAGAGGGGGATGACATCGCAGCCGATGGCGTCCAGGACCCGTGATGCCAGATCACCGGCTATGCCGTTGCCGGCATCCAGTACCACCTTGGTGTGCTGGGCGGGAACCACGTCGTCGGAAATGGCCTCAATATAATCACCTGAAATATCCAGTTCCTGGCGCTCGCCATGGGGTTTGTCGGGGTAGTCTTCCGTCATTTCAGTTTGCAGAGCCATAATTTCTGCACCGCAGAGTGCGTGGTGCTGAAAGAAAATTTTGAATCCGTTGTACTGTGCCGGGTTGTGGCTGGCAGTCACCATCACGCCACACTCCGTTTGTTGCAGATGATTGGTGGCAAAATTAAGCAGGGGGGTGGGCACTGACCCCAAATGGATGACGTGACAGCCTGTGCTGCGGATTCCCTCTTCAAGTGATTCGATCAATTCCGGGCTGGACAGTCGTCCATCATAGCCGGTGACCAGGGTGTGCTCATCTACCAGCATTGCCCGGCGAGCCAGCGCGCGGCCAAGCTTGAGGGCGAACGCTGGGGTTAGTTGTGAGCCCGCCAGGCCCCGGATGTCATAATCGCGAAACACCACCGCCGGGATACCGGATATGTCGTCATTGCCGTCTGTGTTGTCAGTGTCGCTATCGGTTTCGCTATCGGTTGCCGGCTCCTGTGGCTCATCCGGTGCTGGATCAGTGGCATTTGTCCCATTCGTAGCCCCCTCACCAGTCTCATCAATAGTCCCGTCAGCAGACGATGCCGCTTCGTTGGCAGGTGGGCTTTCTCCGTCCCTGCCAGTTCTGCCAATGGTCGCGATGAAGGGCGATACGAATAGCCAGGTAAGCCAGGAGTAGGGTGATACTCGCGACGGCACCTGCCAGCATCATAAATTCCGTGTAAGAAGGGGCTGCTCTTTTCAATAAGGTCGCGCTGCCAGTGAAGTGCAGTTTCCATGTGCCGATGCGGGTGTCTTGCTTGACGGTATTCACGGCCCTGGACTTGTTGGTCAATGTGAGAAAAGGAGTGGCTCTGGCTCCGGGGACATCCTGTAACAGTTCAGTCGTTCCCAGGGAAGGGTCGACCGCTCGGGCGAGGGCCTTGTTGAGTGGCTCCATTGACAGCATGGCCAGCAATGTGCCGAGGATTTTGCCCTCTGTGTTTTTTACCGGGTAGGCAAACACCAGCTCCCAGTCATCTCTGATTTTCGCCGCGACGGGTTCGGGTAGTTCGCCTTCCAGCACCTGTCGTGATAATTGTTGCCCGATGAAGTTATTCAATTCTGCGAGGCGGCCTTCCCCGGGGCGTAGCAGATAGCCATTATTCAAGTCGGCTATCAGGTCTTTCATCCGCTGTTCCATGCGTGACAGCATGGTTTGGTCGGCGGTAGCCAATGCCTCAATGAATAGATCATCCTGTGCCAGGGCGAGTAGTTGCTGCGCCCGCTGATCGATATGGTGGTCGACCAATATACGTTGCTTGGTGGCATATTCAGTGGCAAGCGATGCGGCAAGGGAGGTTCTGGCATTGTCCATCATCTGGTGGTGCAGCAGATAGGTAATGATAGCGGCAGTGCAGAATAGCAGTGCCAGAAATCCGTTCAAAACAGGGTGTTTGGCCAGTTTCAGGATTACTGCACCACGTCGGGAATTGGGGTTTGTCATATCGCTTTAGTCGGTCGGTAACATGTCTGCAATTTTGGCGATTAGCTGCCGCGCCAAAATGGACTTGTTAATTTTGGGAATGGCCTCGGCGCCCTGCATTTCAACGACCAGCACCGCGTTGTCATCACTGTTAAAGCCAATGGTCCGGTCGGAGACATCATTGGCGATAACCAAATCGAGTTTTTTTCGTTCCAGCTTGCTGCGGGCGAAATCTTCCACTTGGGTTGTTTCCGCGGCAAAGCCCACCGTAAAAGGGCGGTTCTGCAGTGCGGCAACAGCGCTCACGATATCCGGGTTTTTCACCAGTTCAATAGTCATCTGATCAGCGGTTTTTTTCATTTTCTGTTCGGCGACCCGGGCGGGCCGATAATCGGCCACAGCAGCTGAAGCAATGAATAGCTGGCAGTTTTCCGTTTCGGACAGTGCTGCCTGGTACATCTCCAGGGCGCTGGTAACGTGGATGGTTTTGACTCGATCGGGGGGAGTGAGATTAACCGGGCCGCTGATCAGAACAGTTTCTGCACTGGCCTCTGCAGCAGCTTCTGCCAGGGCATAACCCATCTTTCCGGAACTGTGGTTGCTGATGTAGCGCACCGGATCAATCGCTTCCCGCGTAGGACCCGCCGTGATGACGACTTTCCTGCCGGCCAATGCGCCGGTTTCAAACAGGTCGGCGGTGAGTTCAACAATATCCTGTGGCTCGGTCATTCTGCCTGGTCCGATGTCGCCGCAGGCCTGGCTGCCCTCCGTTGGGCCAAAAATGTGCACGCCACGCCCGCGCAATCGCTCCAGATTGTATTGGGTGCTGGGGTGGCGCCACATACCCTGGTTCATGGACGGTGCAATGGCCAGTGCCGATCGGCTGGCCAGGCAGATAGTGGAGAGCAGGTCGCTGCCTTCGCCATTGGCCAGTTTGGCCATAAAATCCGCGGTGGCCGGTGCGACCAGGATGACATCGGCCCAACGGGACAGTTCGATATGGCCCATGGCCGCCTCGCTTTCCGGGTCGAGTAGAGCCAGGTGGACGCGATGTCCGGAGAGTGCCTGTAGCGTGAGAGGTGTAATGAACTCGGTGGCTGCACTGGTCATTACTACCTGTATATCGGCACCGGCATCCTGCAGTCGGCGAACAATCTCGGCACTTTTATAGGCGGCAATTCCACCGGTTATACCCAACAGTATGCGTTTGTTTACCAGAGAGAGCATCGGGTGGATCCTGTATGACACCGGGAAGGTTAAGATAACATTGCCGTGGAGGTTTGCGTAGTCAGGGGTTATATTATCGATCGCACAGGGAGGTGTTATGTCGATACGAGAC
>CATLZI010000058.1 GCA_950063125.1 uncultured Porticoccus sp.
GGATGTGGCCATCGCATCGTAACAATCCGCCAGTGCGATGATACGCGAGAGAACAGGGATGTCCTCGCTGCGTTTGCCGTCGGGGTATCCACTGCCATCAAACGCCTCATGGTGGTATCGAACCACATTGGCTACCGAGCTAGCATAGGGTGATTCGACGGTGCTGAGAATCAGAAACCCGTGCTCCGGATGGGTCTTCATCACCTTCCATTCTTCTGCATCAAGACGCCCGGGTTTTAACAAGATTCGATCGGGAATCCCGATTTTGCCGATATCGTGCACAGACGCAGCAATTTCGAGGATCGCCAGCTCCTCAGCTTCCAGGCTACATTGCTCTCCAATATCCAGTGCAATCAGCTTCGTCCGCTGATCATGACCGGCCGTGTATTCATCCCGTTTCTCAAGGGCTGCAACGAGAGATCGAAAGGGGTTGGTCAGATTTAAGTCATTCATAATGTCCTCCTGACTTGCGTGGCCTGACGCACCAGTACCCGAAGCTTTGTAGCAGCAGAGCTGAACGATAAAACGGCTGCCGTGTCGGTCTGTAATCGCCAGGATTCTTCCGTCTACCTGTAAGGCTTCTCCGTAAACCATATGGGCACCACCAGTGTAAATTGCATTTACAACTGGCTTAAAATTTATGTTAGAACAAGTGGTTAGGCTGTCAAGGCCGCTCCGCGGGTTGGGAGCTATGTGGTCTTTAGAGCCGATGGGTGGGTATAAAAAGCAGGGGATGTGCCCTAAACCAAGTACCCCCTATTTCATCCGCTCAGCGCCTCGGAGCATACACTCAAGGGGGCTGTATCCCTGCGAATCGATTCGTGCAGGCTTGGTGGGAGAGCTATGACTCCGATACTGCAAAAAAGGGGGGGGGTGGCGTGGCGATAGGGCAACAGAGGGCAAGATGTGCCCCCTGTTGGAGAGGGGTTGATTGAAAGGCCTTGCTAAAAGTCGTAACGAATTCCCATCTCTGCAGAGCGGCCTGGACCGTGGAGTGATTCAAAGGGCCCCATCATGCCATCATCACGCCATTGGGCCAGACTTACACCACCCAAAGGCAAGTCATGGCTCTCATCCAGCAGATTACGTACACCAAAATTGAGCGTGGTGTTATGCCAACGGTATTGGGTGAATATGTTCAGGAGGGTATATTTGGCCGTTTTATTTTCCAGACGAACCTGGTCCACGTCGTCTTTTTCATCGACCCACTCCAGTTCAATGGTATTGGCCCACTGCTGAAAAGACTGTTCCAAAGCGATTTTCACATTAAGTGGCATGATGTGGTAGAGGTCTTCCGGGCCGTCCTTGCGTTTGCCTCGGGTGTAGGACGCACGGGCTTTCAGGTTCACGGTGCCCCACTTGCCAGATTGGGAAAGAAAGCGGGAACCATTTACATCCAGACCGTAAAACTCGGCGTCGATATTGGTAAATTGCAACCTGGGTCGTGTAACGGACATTACCATTCTCGGATTGAATGTACCGATCTGAGTAGCATCAATAAAATCATCCACGTAGGTGTAATAGGGACTGATGGTGTATTCCCAACGGTTATCTGAAGCCTTTTTGCTATAGGCAGCGCTCAGGGTATGTGCAGTCTCCGGATCCAGGTCAATATCACCCACATAGCCATTGCCGTCGCCATACCAGCCAATCATGGTCATTGCCATGGTGTTCCTGCCCCATGTGTAGCGCTCATAGAGGTTGGGTGAGCGGGTTTTGCGTGCGTAGCCAAACTCTACAGTATCCTCGGACGTAGGCTGGTAGCGGAGCAGCAGGGTTAAATCGATGTTGTCATCAACCTGCTTGTGATTGCGAGCATTAAACGCAGTTGCAGCCGGTGCATCAAGGTTGGGGCTCATCATGATCATCGGCATGGTGTTGTAGGGTTGCACATCATCGGTATCGGTAATGACATGCTCGTAGCGAATACCGTAGAGAGCTGTCCAGGATGTATTGATCCGATATTCTGACTCAGCCCACAGCGCGTAGCGGGTGCGCTCGCCATCATTGATATTGATATAGTCATTCGGGCCCATCATCATTGAGCCGGGCACAGCAGGCCACCAGTCGTCGAGTTCAAATTTGTGGTATTCATTGCCGATACGCAATGTGTGTTGCTCTGACATTGGGAATTCTGCCTTCAGGACGTAACCTATGTCCTTGCCCTCGGTATACATGGGCATCGTGCCGGTCTTCTCCTCGGTGAAAAATCCCATTTCATGCTCGACATCATTCCAGCTAAACAGGACATCCAGTTTCATCCAGCTGAAATCGTGGAGGTAGTTGACAATAACGCCGTCACCTTCATTGCCTACCATGTCCATGTACTGATTGGGAAAGCCTTGATAGTGTACTTTCTGGTGGGTGAGTTTCAGGACGAGCTCCTGAACTTCACCTCTGGCACCAAAGGTGATGGCGTGATTTTCTGAACGATAGAGCGTATCAAGAACTTTGTCGCCACTGCCATCGCGATAGCTGTCGGAGCGGTCCAGACTACCGCTGTAACCCAGACTTAGATTGCTGTTGGCGATGGTAGCGTTAAAGTATTCGCCATGGTGCCGCCCATTACTTTCGTAAATGGCACCAATAGAACCCTGCATAAGCAGTTCGTCGGAATCAGAATAGGCGGGTTTGCGGGAATCGACTGAAATTGTGCCGGCGATACTGTCGCCGCCCATACTGACAGGGGTAATTCCACTCAGGACCGTCGTTGATGAAATACGGCTGGCGTCCATATAGGAAAGCGGGGGATTCATATGGTTTGCACAGGCAGAAGTAATTTCACCGCCGTCAATGAGCACTTTAACCCGATCACCGTTCATTCCGCGAATGCTGGGTAACTGGGAAATACCACCGGCAGCAGAAAAATTGACACCCTGGTCACCCAGTAAACTGGTGGCGTCGCCCGTTGTCGTAGGCATCGTTTGCTGAGGCTTGATAAGGATAATTTCTTCTACAGTTCCCTCAGCGTGTGAAGCTGCCAGCAAAACGACCGGGAGACCTGTGGCCAGTACAGCATGGAAAATAAAACGTTTCATTACGCGGGAATAGATGAAAGTCAAAACAAGCCACTCCTTAGTGAAGACTCAAAAAGAGCGCTATTCTAAAAGACGGGCGAAAAACAGAACATGCGACAAATTGACGCAGGCGGAAGGACTGGAACGTCTAACAGTCAGGAGTTATTTGCCGGGCGCTGATATAAAGTGCTAAAAAACGGGCAGAGACCGAACCAGCTGGCGGAGTCATTCGAATACACCCCGTGGATATCTGAAAGTCCAAATTTCGACTCCCCCTAAAGGGTTAACACCACAGTTTTCAATCGGTTGTCAGGCATGGGTAAGTTTGAGGCCAACAATACCGGCGCAAATCAGGCAAAGGCTCAGTATTCTGGGCAGATCGGCGGAATCGCCGAACAGGAATATCCCCAAAATCGCTGTGCCAACGGCACCGATGCCAACCCAGACCGCATACGCCGTTCCCACAGGCAGTGACCGCATGGCTATACCAAGCAGAGCAAAGCTGACAATTAGTGAAATCACTGTTCCCACCGTTGGCCATAGTCGCGTGAAGCCTTCTGTGTACTTCAACCCGATAGCCCAGCCGATTTCGAGAAGTCCGGCGACAAACAAAATAAACCAGTTCATTAAATATCTCTCATGTGGGGTCGTCCCGGTCTGCAGGGGCGAGAACCGTGGCTCGTTAAGCAGTATGTGTCAACATTTCGGCAAATAGTGCAAAGCAAAACCCAAACACAGCTCCAAGGGGCGGTGCCCAGTGTTTTTTCAATCGCGATTGTGGCGCAATATCCTGAAAGATCAGATAAAGAATGCCACCAGCTGAAAATAGCATGATCGCCCCCATGATGGGCTGGTGCTCCGAGAGAAATGAATAACCAATGATTCCCGCCAACGGCCCTACGGGAACCAGGAAGCTCATTGTCAGCAACGTTTTTCGGGGAGAGGTGTTGTTTTGAGATTTAAGCTCCCTGTAGGCGTTAAATCCCTCTGGCAGGTTTTGCAAGCCAATTAGTAATGCCAGCAACGGAGCAACAGGTGACCCTAGAGCGATTAGTCCACCCAATGCGATGGCTTCGGGGACGTAGTCCAGGACCATCGCCATCACTTGGGGAGACTCCCTCCGCCTCAAATCGAGTAATCGCTCAATGAGAAAGAACGTGAGACCACCGGCGAGGACGACAGGAATTGAAAATACAGAATCACTCATGAATGCAGTTCCTTCCGGAACCAGAACGACAGAAACGGCCCCCAGAAGAATGCCGCCACCGAAGGCAATCAGAAAATGTCGAAATTCCTGTTCGAGCCAATTGGGTCGAATATGCTCGAAACTCGCGATAAATCCACCTACGGGGATACATATCCCGGCGGCAGTGCCAAGAATAATAATTGTTGAAACCAGTGATATGTCCATATGATGTCCAATACCTAACCAGGTGGCAGCCTTCAAGTTATTTTTTGCGGTTATTATTCGTAAAAAATATTATATAAAACAATGAGTTGAACATTTTTTTGCCATGCAGAATCCGTGCCTGAAAGACTTTTTAATCACAAACATTGGCTACGCCACTAAAAGTTAAATAGCGCTGGAGTTAAAAGGTAGGGTGCGTAGTCAAAGTCGGGTTCAGCCTAGGTAACATGACCGGACTTTGGCATACACAGGTTTTACCAAACTGCTCCGTGCGCTTGATAAACGGCGAAGGTAATCGCCCCCCAAAGCAGCACCAGCACAGGTAGGTAGCGACCAATTAAATAGATTCGCCACTCCCACCAACGATTGGCGGTGCCCAGAACCGTACGAATCCGGTTGGGTGGAATGAACCAGCACAGCAGTGCAGCACCCGTAATGCCGGAAAAGATGATCACATCACCCCCGGCCACATTGTCTATCACATCCAGTACAGGCTTTCCGGCAATGCGCCATTCCAATGGTGTGAAACTGAGTGCCGAGGCTGTACCCAGCACAAGCATTACGCCTGTTACCAGGGTCACCGCCATGGTATTGCTCAAACGGAATTCTTCGCCCACGGCAGCAGTCACCACTTTCAGCCCCGCTAGCGAAGAAGTAAAGGCAGCAGCGAAAAACAGACCAAAAAACAGGACTGCCAGCCAGCTACCGCCCGGCATCTGTTCAAATACTCGTGGTAACGTCTCGAACGCAAGCGTGGAACCCTGTCCTGGCTCCATGCCAAAGCTGAACACGAAGGGAAAAATCATCCAGCCAGCCAGAAGCGCAATGCTGGTTTCCATGCCGGCCACGGTCAGGCAGGCGCGGGGCACATGTGTCTTACGCGGTATGAAACTGCCGTAGGTGACCAGGTAACCTTGACCGATAGCCAGGGTGTAAAACGCCTGGCCGAAAGCAAATCCCCAGAGATTGCCGCTCAATAATCGAGACCAGTCCACCTGAAAGAAGAAAGCTTTCGCTTGTCCCCAGCCCGGCGTCTGAGAGGCCTGGTACACAAGAAATAGCACCACTGCGACCAGAACGGGCATTAACAGCTTGGATAGCTTCTCAATAGCAGTTACATCACGTGCCAATACCACCGCCGCCAGGAGCGCAGTGCCGATAAAATACCAAAGTGAGTTGAAACCAGTGCTGAAATCATTGAAGGTCCGTACTTCGCCACGCAGGGCGTCTACTGTATAACCCAGTGTCCAACCGGTAATCACAAGATAATAGCTCGTAATGGCAATAGTAACGAGAACGACGAACCAGCCATAGATTGCACCAAATGGCCCTACCTGCCGGTAGGTTCCCACAGTGCTGCCTTTGGAGAGCCGCCCCGCGGCGACTTCGAGAATCATGATTGGTATCACTACCACTATCAACGCAATCAAATAGGCGACAACAAATGCACCGCCACCGTTTTCTCCCATGATGTAGGGAAAGCGCCAGAGGTTGCCCAGGCCCACTGCCGCTGCAGCCATGGAAGCAACAAATGCCGGTTCGGAACTCCATTGCTTGCGAGATTCATCGATGAACTCGTGACGATTCGTCATTACGTGTTCCTGTGTCATAGCAGTGCTACCGGGATGAGAAAGCTAAATCAGCAGGATTTTGGCGAATCCCAATTGTCGGCTGATTCCTGAAGCAATGATTTGAAAGTGTAGCAACGACGGAGCGTAGATTTTTAATTCTGTGCCTTCACTGGTGGATTTTGCAAAATAATATGTGGATTACCTCATCGGACCGGGAAGCGTTTCCTGAAGTCCACGATCAGGGCACAACTGGTTGTTTCGGAGGGCACTGGCCGGCCTCGGTCAGTGTGCGTGGTCGATAGTTAAGCCTGGCATCTTTCCACCGCTTCCAGACACTGTTATCAACCGAAATATTGACCGCAGGGTGTCCGTTTATACCCTCGGAATATCTTCTGCAGAACCGGCCATCTCCCTCGCCTTTGATTTTGCGGAACCACGCGTAGGCGCCGTTCAGGAATTCCTCGAAGGAGTCTTTTGGCTCGGTTTGCCATGCGTCGTCGGGAGCCTTGAATGGATCGAGCTTCAGCCCTGCTTTTTCAGCCTTCTCCAGAATCCATTGCAACGGAATATCGGCAAGTGAATCCTTGGCACCATAGCCGCCGCCCACATTCGCGTGGGCGCCAATAAACCAGCGCTGTTCCACCTCCAGATTGCGCCGTTTTTTGTTTCCATCGGTACTGGTCCACAGCGGTACGTCGTAGGCCGCCCTGTGTTCATCCAGTGCAACCGCATGGTAGGCATAATCCACAATGCTGGAGAGTTCGGTATCGTGCCACGAGTACTTCCCCCTTTCGGAAAGGACAGTACCGGGTACTCCCAGTGCGCCGACGGTATCCCAGACACCGATGAAGTGGATCCTCGGGTTCCGGCTGTACCGCGCTCTGAAATCCTTGCAGGCGTCAGCATCTGGAGAGAGGCTTTCATCCCGGTAGATACTTTCAGCTTTTTCCAGCAAGCCCGGGGTGACGATATGCAGTAATCCACATTTGCGGATTAACCCAACGAGGCTTCTTGCCGTATAGGCACCACGACTGAATCCGAATATCCATATCTCCTCGCCATCGGTGTAACGTTTTGCAAGCCACTCGTATCCCGCCAGCAAATTTTTGCTAAGACCGTAACCGAACACGCCCCCTCTGAAACGCTCCAGCTTCGATGTGCCAACACCGGCGTTGTAGAAAAAGCGTTGTCGCATATCGCCGTCATAATCATGAAGGCAGCGCGAGATACGATAAACATTTGTTTGATCTTCGGGATCGTTCCAGGTCCCGTCGAACAGCATAATCAATCGTTGTTTTGCCATAGGGTTTCCTACCGTCGCAATAATGGGGCTTCACCACGTACGTGGCCGTACCTCTGTAGCTATTATGTGTTTCTTATGTCAGTACACCATGAATATGAACCTGATAATTAATTCAAATCAAGTTGATAAGTAACAGGGTTTGCAACTGGTAAATCCTGCATCCATACTTTGAAAGTAATAACCCCCGTGTAGATCTGACTTGTTTTTTCTTCAGTAAGGAGAGCTTCATGAAATCTTTAGTAAAGTTTTTACCTGTTCTGATGGTGGTGGCGGTCACTGGTTGTGCAAGCAACTCATCGGTAGATGAGGTCAGGGCAATGGCCCAGGAAGCTCAGCGCTCTGCTGCTGAAGCAAACAGAGCCGCCGCCGATGCCCAGCGGTCAGCTGATGCTGCAAATAAAGCTGCTGCCAATGCCCAAAGTACTGCTGACGAAGCAAAAACATCAGCATACGAAGCCAACGAGAAAATTGACCGGGCCTTTAAAAAGGCAATGGAAAAGTAGTCCATTTACTCAGTCATATCCGGTCGGTTTGAGTGGTCTGACCGGATATGATTTCGATAATACTCAAAATCTGATAATGAATGTGGCTGTATTCCCACCAGCACGGGCATACCCGTAGCTTTTGTTATTGCAATATCGACCCTGTTCCAGTCAATCAGAACCTCCGGCTGTTTCTCCAGCATCGATGTCAGCTTATCGACAACCCCTGTTCGGTTTTCCTCCTGTACCTCGCTATCAAGTTCCAGTGGATGATGTACCTCCAGATAAAGCTTTTCGTCTTTCCAGCCGATTTTATAGGGCTGATTGACGATGGTGACAGGCGTATTAACCGGCGCGAGGTTATAGAGCTCTTCAATATGTTCGGGGTACATCCGAATGCAGCCGTGGGTGACCTGCATGCCAATGCCAAAACGTTTGTTCGTACCGTGGATAAAGTAACTGGGAACATCCAGTGCCAGCAAATAGTCGCCAAGAGGGTTGTCCGGGCCAGCGGGAACGACTTTAGGGAGTAAATCTCCCCGGGCAGCGTGTTCCGCACGGATACTTTCGGGGGGATACCAAGATGGCTGTTCAACTCGCAGGGTGATGTGGGTTTCAGTCAGCGGTGTCGCCCAGTCCCTGCGACCCACGCTGATGGGGTAAACCGTCACGGTCTTGTGATTCTGCTCATCCCCGTCGTAAAAATAAAGACGCATTTCCGCTGTATTGATGACAATGCCTTTACGTGGCGCATCCGGCAAAATAACACTGAACGGCAATAATACTTTGCTCCCGTCATCGGGAAGCCAGGCGTCGACATCCGGATTTGCCGAGCGGATCATGTTGTATCCCAACTGATGTCGTACTGCGATATCAATCAGCGTCTCTTCTCTTGATATGTAGGTGCTGCTGTTACTGCCCACCAGATCCGTATTGGTCTCTGATGTCAGGATATGCCGGTTCTCAGCCAGGCAGGGCAGGCAACAAAGAGCAACTAACAGGAGACCAAAGGCCCTGGCGCTTGTCATGGTTACCTGAATTGGCTGCCAAGCTGCCATTAGGGACGAATATCAATAGGTGTTCCCGGCTTAATGGCCCGCCAGATTTCATCCATATCCGCATTGGTCACCGCAATACAACCATCGGTCCAGTTGAATTTCTGAATCAGCTCGGGAGGCAACGTCGCATTATTTGGCATGCCATGGATCATGATTGAACCTCCGGGCAGTGCCCCAATGTCCAAAGCCCGCTTGATATCCTGCTCATTAGGATAGGAAATATGAATGGCCTTGTAAAAATCACTTTTTTCAGTCTTGAAATCCAGAATATAGCGTCCCTCAGGCGTTCGCTCATCCCCAGCATGCAGCTTGTGCCCTCGGGGTCGGGGTCCCAGAGCGATGGAATACTCCCGGTACTTGATGCCATCCCGAAGCAGATAGAGCTTTCTCTCTGACTTGTCGACCAGCACACTGTCTGCAAGAAACCGCTCATCAGACATGGCCAGCTGGCAAACCAGCAAGCCGATTATTAAAACTTTGTACATGACAGGTAAACCTACCCCAAGTGCTGTTCTGCTGTGACAGTTGGCTGCCAATGGGCGATCAATTGGCAATTAAAGAGGCTGTAACGATTATTCTAGATCAAAGATATTTAGTTTCGGGGTAATAGCGTCAAATTTTACTGATTCGGGATAAGTTGACCACTAAAAATACAGCGTGTCAGTCTCGCGGTGAAAATAACCGTTACGACCCCTTTAGCGAAATATCTAAAGCATCTGCAAACTTGCATCCTGCGATCTGCCCATCAGTAACCGCGTGCCGATTAAAAACTTATGCCAGCTGCGGGCAACATTGCCGGCCAGAGCCAGCAGAATCCAGAATCCGATCAAATAAAATATCGTGGTGACCGTCCACCACCAGGCTGTCCATATTTTTACGATTGTGTTTAACATCGATTCCGCCTCGGCGGCAATTTGTTCGGTAGCGGCTTTGAGCGCTTCAACTGCTGCCATGTTAAAGGTCAGATCGACATCAATATCGATATCTGGCAAATGAAAACCCGGAACATTTATATCGGGTAAATTAATCCGCTGCATATCCTTCACACCCGGAATGCGGTTGATGATCTTGATCATGCCGTTCAAAATTGATTCTAATGTTTTCGAAATTGCGCCTACGGTACCGCTGATGGCATACAGCGACTGACGGATAGGTTCAATCGAGCGTTTGATTTCTTCCGCGGCTTCGCCACCCTGATTTTTGATTTTCACGATTTCATCGGCAATGCGTCGGCCTTCCTCACGAATTTTTTTGATTTCATCTTTCGCCAACTCTTTCAATTCAGGGTCATCACCTTCAAGAATTTCGTTGCCCTCCTTAAGCTGTTTGTAGGTATCAATATATTTTTTTGCATGTTCAACTAATTCTGTCAGTCCCCGGCGTTCACGAGCCAAACG
>CATLZI010000059.1 GCA_950063125.1 uncultured Porticoccus sp.
GACCTTTCACCGCTGTGGAAAATCAGTATTGGCAAGACATTTTATGTTTTTCTGCCACCCGATTCTGGATATCCAGACTATTAAACTCACTCCTTCCCGAGCACAGCGACACACTGTCAGTAAAACGTGATCCGGCTGAATACAAGGAAAAGCTTCGCCGCCGGATTGTCGGTTACATACCCCTGCCTGATTAACCGCACTATTCGCTCAGGCAACTGACAAACGCGTCCACAACACCCTCTATCAGCACTGGATAACCCCCCTTTACTGAATCCAGGTGGATACCCAGGGGGTCGAGCTCGGCACTTTTTGCCCCCAGTTGCTGTGCCAACTGGTGGGCGGCCTTACTGTCCAGTTGCGGCTCGCTGAAGACACAGCCTACTTGCTGCCCCAGCGCCAACATTTGCCCATAGTGGCGGATGCCTTGTGTTACCCCGCTGGACAGCTGCATCATAGCCAACTGCGTCAGTCCGTAATGAGCGACAAAATGACTATAGCCATCATGCATGACGATAAAACCGCGTTCGCGCAAACCCGCAAGCCGCTGCCTGCTCACTGAGTCCAGTTGAGTAACCACCTCGGTAAACGCCTCGAGATTCTGATCAAAAATGGCCTGTTTGGCAGGGTATTTCCTGGTCAGCTCCGCTGCAATCGCCCGGGCAATCACGATTCCGTTAATCGGATTGAGCCAGACATGTAAATCCCGTGTGAGACCATCATGCGCATGTCCGTGTGAGTGCTCCGGGGTTTTTTCAGTGTGTTCCGGTGGCCAAATCAGCCCG
This sequence comes from uncultured Porticoccus sp., assembly GCA_950063125.1. Lineage (GTDB taxonomy): Bacteria > Pseudomonadota > Gammaproteobacteria > Pseudomonadales > Porticoccaceae > Porticoccus. Next base: position 783 of record CATLZI010000059.1, read on the forward strand.
TTTAATTCGGCAATCTGTAACTGCGAGTCAGACCGTTGTGCCAGGGGTTTCTGTAACACAGACTCAAAGTGTGGACCAATCCAAATGATCAGCTTGGCAGACCTTAGTGCACGAAGATCGGAAAATTTCAGTGAGTAGTCGTGGGGTGAGATATTTGCCGGTAATAACACTTTGACCACAACGCTTTCACCAGCAATTGCCTCAGCTATGGCAGCGAGGGGCTTGATGGAAGCGATCACTTCTGGGACTTCATCTGCAATGATCCTGTTTGCCAGCATTGCGCCAGCAATCAACAGGGCGATCCCATGTGTATATGTCTTCTTTTTCATTATGTATTGCTATATTGTTTCATCAATGGAGATTCAACTACAGGCCCTGAAAGTATACTGGCTGCCAGGCTCTAGAGCCATAAATGGTTCATACCGTGGCAACCAAATATAAATGCAATAATGTATCAATATTACCTATTTGAGTTGAACTGTATTCTCAACTACAGAATAAACGATACAAAGTAACATTTTTTCTGAAGAGACTAGAAATGCTGACCAACTCCCGAATCGCTTATCACCGCCATGACCACAAGCGCTGTATCAATGCAGCACTGTGCCGTGCCAAGGAGCTTTGTGATGCCAGAAAAGCCCGGCTCACGCCGATACGTGAAACGGTTCTGAAAACCATATGGGCCAGTCACCGCCCACTCGGCGCCTATGAAATAGTCGACCTCATGTCGCAATCAGAAATGTCTGCTCATCGTATTTTGCCGCCTACGGTTTACCGGGCGATTCAGTTCCTGCTGGACCAGGGCCTGATTCATCGCCTCTCGTCCCTGAACGCCTACATAGGTTGCCCCTTTCCCGGTAATTACCACAGTGATTTTTTTCTCATCTGTGGACAATGCGGTTCAACTGCAGAGTGCAGCGACGACCAGGTGGATCATGCCGTCAAACATGCCGCCGGGCGGGCAAACTTTCAGGTGAAATCCAAAGTGATTGAAATTGTCGGTATCTGCCCGGAGTGCCAATTGTGAAGGCGCCACTGATCGAACTCAGCGCCATCGGACATGCCTTTCAGGGCAACCGTGTTTTATCGGACGTCAGCCTGACCATCAAAACGGGGCAGATTATTACACTGATTGGACCGAACGGGGCCGGCAAAACCACCCTGGTAAAAATTGTACTCAGTTTACTCAAACCGGATACTGGTACAGTGACCCGGGCCCCTGACCTGCGTGTCGGGTACATGCCACAAAAATTACATATCGACCCGACACTGCCCCTTACACTGCGGCGTTTTCTGTCGCTGGCAGAACCCAGCTTACCGCTGTGCCTCAATGCACTGGCCGAAGTTGGCATTGAGAAGTTGATTGATATGCCCTTGCAATCCCTCTCCGGCGGCGAAATGCAGCGGGCTCTGCTGGCCCGGGCTATTCTGCGAAAACCCAATTTACTGGTACTCGATGAACCGGTTCAGGGTGTTGACGTGATCGGCCAGGAAGGCCTTTATCGCCTGATCGGGCAACTCCGGGATCGACTGGACTGCGGCGTGCTGATGGTCTCCCACGATCTGCATCTGGTGATGTCGGCCACGGACGAAGTTATCTGCCTCAACCAGCATGTCTGCTGTCATGGCCACCCCGACCAGGTCAGTACAAACCCGGCTTTTATTGAGCTTTTCGGCAGCAGGACCGCACCCTACACGCACCACCACGATCACAGTCATGACTCGGAAGATAACAGCCGCAATGGCCATTCCGGAGGTGGCCACCATGATTGATGTTTTACTTTACGCCCTGCTGGCAGGGCTGGGGGTTGCCCTGGTCACCGGACCGCTGGGTGCCTTTATTGTCTGGCGGCGCATGGCCTATTTTGGCGATACCCTCGCTCACTCTTCCCTACTGGGGGTGGCGCTGGCTCTGCTGATGTCCATTAACCCAACCCTGTCGGTAATCATTGTCTGCCTGGTACTGGCGCTAATTCTGGTGGTATTGCAACAACAGCAAAATCTGGCCTCAGATACTCTGCTGGGAATTCTTTCACATACCTCACTGGCCATTGGTCTGGTGGCAATCTCGCTGATGCCATCTGTCAAAGTGGATTTGCTCAGCCTATTGTTTGGCGATTTATTAACCGTTACAGCGCAAGATATTGTGATTATCTACAGTATTGGTACCGCATCGATTTTATTGATGGTACTACTCTGGAGACCGCTCCTGTCGATCACCATCCATGAAGAACTGGCCAGGGTGGAGGGAATACCGGTAACGGCTGTGCGGTCGGCTTTTATGTTGATAATTGCCCTGGAAATTGCCATTGCGATGAAAGTCGTCGGAATCCTGTTGATCACATCGCTACTGGTTATACCCGCCGCCACGGCGAGACGCTTCGCGCGGACCCCGGAGCAGATGGCATTGCTGGCCAGTCTCTTGGGCTGTATCGCCGTCATTTGCGGGTTATCAAGCTCCTGGTTTCTGGACACGCCAGCCGGGCCATCGATCGTACTCTGTGCCGGAGGACTGTTTTTGCTCTCATTGATTAAAAAGCAGTGAGCTCCGTGAGGACCTATCAAATAGCGGCGTTAATGTCGAAATGAAGCAATAATCGAGCGCAAAGTCAGGCGCATCTGTTCTTCTTCAAAGGGTGGCTTGAGGAAACCGTGGTAGTCTCCATAGGGATTAACGAGCACCATGTTACCGCTGTGATCTATGGTATAATCACCACCTTCCAACTCAACTTTCGTAAAGGCGACGTTCAGCTCGGTGGCCAGCTTGAGCAACACATATTTGTCGCCGGTGGCACCAACAAATTCCGGGTTGAAATAGGGCACATATTCAGCAAGTTTATCCGTGGTATCCCTTTCTGGATCCAGCGAAATCAGCACGATCTGGAGTTTTTCCTGCTCGTCGGGTTCGAGGCCGGCGTACATTCTGGCAGCCGAAGCCATAGCAGTGGGACAGATATCGGGACAGTGGGTGAATCCGAAAAACAGCAGTGACCACTTTCCTTTCAAACTGTTTTTGTCGAATACTTCGCCCCGATGGTCGGTTAACTGAAATTCGCTGAACTGGCGGGGTGTATCCAGCAAAACGGCACCATTGGCCTGTAGTTCCTGTTGACTAAGGACACGAGGCTGATTCAGTTTGAAGACAAAGCCAGTGACCACCAGCGCAATAAAAACCACCAGTATCGTGACTGTCAGCTTCACACTGCCCCTATTTTTTTGCCAGATTAACACGTTGGATATCTCACTTTTTTGGATATAACTACTCAAAATCCCTTGCTAGGGAAAGAATGCGGGGACCGTAATCAGATAGTGATCAAGTAACATGATCACAAACAGCGCCATCAGGTAGATGATCGAGTACTTAAAAGTATCCATTCCCGCATTGGCTTTTTTGCCGACCATCATGACAATCGCCCAATAAATGAACCCGACCCCGAGCGCCAATGCACCCAGTAGATAAAGCCAACCGCTCATGCCGGTCACAAAGGGAAGTACGCTAATTACCAGCAACATCAGGGTGTACAGGAGAATATGTAGCTTGGTGTATTTTTCACCGTGGGTAACCGGCAGCATTGGAATATCCGCCTTGGCGTATTCGTCCTTACGGTGTATTGCCAGCGCCCAGAAATGCGGTGGTGTCCAGGCAAAAATAATCAGCACCAGCAGCAGTGCATGTCCGTGGATCTCGCCCGTCACCGCCGTCCAGCCCAGCAGCGGGGGAGCAGCACCCGCCAAACCACCTATTACAATATTCTGAGGTGTGGCGCGTTTCAGGAACAGAGTGTAGACACCGGCATAGCCCACCAGCGATGCCAGAGTCAGCCAGGCAGTGAGTGGGTTAATGTAGACCAACAGAATAGCCATGCCCAGCAGGCCGAGCACAGTGGCAAATACCATAGCCTGGACTGGTTCGACACGACCTTTTGCCACTGGACGATTGACCGTCCTGGCCATTTTAGTATCAATTTGGCGATCCACAACATGGTTAACCACGGCGGCAGCCCCGGCGCAGAGAGCAATTCCGAGATTACCTAAAATCAGCACATTGACTGGCACCATACCAGGCACCGAGAGGAACATACCAATCACTGTAGTGAGGATCATCAATGCCACTACGTTGGGTTTTGTGAGCTCCAGATAGTCGCGCCAGACCGCTTTTTCCATCTCGACCCCTGATTCATTGATCATTTAAAACTCCCGTATCTGTCATTCCAGCCTGGCTGTCCAGGTTCTGGCAGCGATCGTGACCAATACCAGCAGGCTCAGGACACTTGCCAAGTGATGCATCAATGCCATAAGCAGTGGTGACATCAGAAAAATATTACTGACCCCGAGAGTAATCTGCACGGTCAAAACTGCCAGTGTTATCAGCCCCATGCAGTGAAACCGAGTACTTTTAATTGTGAACAGTCGCACAGCAAAACCAATCATCAACAATCCAAGGATCAAACCACCCAGGCGATGTATGACATGAATGGCTACTCGAGCTTCACTTTCCAGCTTCCCGCCCAAGTAATTGGGTCCGATCGTTTGCATTAGGTTAAAACCGTTTTTGAAGTCCATGTCAGGCCACCACTCACCCTGACAAGTGGGAAACTCGACACAGGCAAAAGCAGCATAGTTGGCGCTTGTCCATCCCCCCAGAAAAATCTGTAACAGGGTTACGGCTACCACCGCCAGCAACCAGGATTTAACGCTGCCCAACCGATCCATTACTTCCGGAGAAAGTCGCCACTCGCGACCACTCAGGCGGAGGGTGAGTAACCATAACAGCGAACAAGTCACCATGCCAGTGAGCAGATGAAGCGTCACAATTTGTGGCCACAATTTTAATGTGACAGACCACATACCAAACAGGCTCTGCCAGACTACCAGGAACAAAATAAATGTTGGCAGACGAAATGGGTAGCCTTCATCCTCCCTGCGCAACCAGGAGATAACAGCCAGAGCAATTGCCAACAAACCCAGTACACCCGCTGCATACCGGTGAGCCATATCGACCATGGTTTTCTGGTGTTCGATAAGATTATCGGGATAAAGGCGTTCAGCACGCGCAATGGCATCAGCATTGCTCAGCCACGAAAAATTGCCATAACAGCCCGGCCAGTCGGGACAACTCAACCCAGCATCTGTCAGGCGGGTAAAAACACCGAGCAGCAAAACGACCACCGACAGGACAGTGGCGGCTACAGCCAATCCGAACCCGGCCTGGCGTTGTTTAGGGGAATATACAGACATCAATCACAGTTCACGACGTGGTTTATTTACTTCACCAAAACACCATGACTTTAGTGGGGAGCTGGCAACGTTCTCTAATCTGGCAAATGCTTTCAGCCGGGCGAGTATTTCATCAGGTGCTCTATATCCTCGATCAACTCCTTACCAGCATTGGCCAAGGTGTATGACATCATGATCAAGCCCTCCTGGTCCACCAAGTAGGCCCTTAGAGGTTCGCCCTCCGTGAACAGTGGTGCATTGGTGGCTTTCAATAATAATTCCAGCTCGTCCTGCTTGCCATGAACAATAGTCAGATAGGGGTGTTCCTCCATATAACGCTCTGTTTCCGAATCAATTTCATCATCCAACGCGATGTAGATCCGCTCGAAACGGCGACTGTATTTTCCCAGACTGATATGGACCTGCCTGGTGATATGAAGTAGCTCACGACATTCATCAATGCATTTTCCAGCACCAGGAATAATCAGGCGCCATTTTATTTTTTGCTCGGAAAATACCCAGGGCTTACCATCCCCCTTCTTCAGGTCCAAATCCGTCATGGATACAGCCGGGACTACAAACTCACCAAAATTGGTTGTCCCGAGGCGACCCAATAAACTATTGCGTTCATCAGGTGTTTTCGGAAACAGTAGAAAACCGGCCACGATAACCCCAGACAAAACCCCGATCATGATCAATATTGGCCAGTAACCCGGCTTGGTCTGATTCTCGGTCATTACCATTACTCCGTTTTTTTACGTGTATAGGACTTTCGATGCTTTAGGACAGCACCAAGATTTGAGTTGGCAAATAGAGTCAGAATGAGCAGTGCTATGGATAATGCCGACCACTGAACCGCATATCCAGTATGCATAGCCGGCACCACATTCACTACCTGCCAACCGGTTTCAAGTGCTCCCGGCATGCCTGCATCGAGCCGCAGTGTGTAATCATAAAAAGGAATGGCTAACTTTTCCGAGACTTTCTTTGGTGCCGCATTCTGAATGATTTTTGGTCCGTCGCCCTCGCTCCATTTATCTTCACCTAGCATCAACTGTTTACCGGGCGAGCGATACAGATATCCAACCAGTGTGACATTACCAGGTACCTCAGCCACATCGGGCAAAACACTGCGATCGAGCCCGCCCGGCAGCCAACCCCGGTTGACCAGAAACCACTCATCCTGCGAGGACTCAAATGGGCTGACGACTTCATAGCCCGGTTGCCCGTTGCGGACCTGATTGTCTATCAACAGGGGAGAGCGGTTATCATATTCTCCCTCGAGACGAACACGAACATACTGCTGATCAGGAAGCCTCTTTGCCTCAGCTATGGAAACAGGTGCTGCAATTTTTTTCTGTCGATAGGTTTCGAGTAGCGCGTACTTTTCATCGGCACGTTCCAATTGCCAAAAGGCAAGACTCATTGTGATTGGAAAAAAAATGCCAGCGAATAGCAATATTTTCCAGTTCCACTGCCACTGCCACTGGAATGAAATTTTAGCTTGCTGCTGCGGTTCATCTGACATCTGTGTTTAAATAAATTCTCTGAATATTGGGGTCACTTTAATGCTACTCAAAACCATCATTGTTTTTTTATTCATTGCAGTTCTTATCAGCCTGAGTAGTGCGCTGGTTTTTCTGATGAAGGACGTTGGCAACCCGAGCAAACGAACCCTTTATGCTCTCGGCGTACGGGTGCTTCTGGCTGTTGCATTGGTGGGGACAATTGTCTGGGGCATCTATTCCGGCCAACTCACCAGCAAAGCCCCCTGGGATCGCCAACTGCACCCCGAGCGGGTCGCGCCGCAAATGCATCAATAGGTTTTTCTTCTACAGAGTTAGAAAAAAGCGGCCAGGGTTTCCCTGGCCGCTTTTCTTTTGCAATCTGAAAAGTACTGAATTAGGCCAGCACGTAGACAAAAAGAAACAAGCCGACCCAGACTACATCAACAAAGTGCCAATACCAGGAGGCCGCCTCAAATCCAAACTGGTCGTCAGGAGTAAAGTGACCCTTGAGCCCACGCAGGAACATAATCAGCAACATGATAGTCCCCATGGTCACGTGAGCACCGTGGAATCCCGTCAACATAAAGAACGTTGTTCCGTATATACCAGACTCCAGTGTCAGACCCATATGTTGATAGGCGTGAATGTACTCTTCTATCTGAAGCACAATAAAGATGGCGCCGAGAAGGACGGTAATTCCCAGCCATAAATTGAATTTTGCGCGATTACTGTTTTTCAATGCGGTGTGAGCAATGTGTACAGTTACACTCGAAGACAGTAGAACAATCGTATTCCACAGTGGCAACCACCCCAGCAGGTTGGCCCAACCGGGAAAACTCATATGTTGCTCAGGGCCCATGAATTTTGCATTTTCGCCATTGACGGCCATATCGGGCGTAGTCATCAGAGGCCAAGCGGGCTCGAAGCCTTCCCATAGCAACTGGTTACTCGCATGACCGCCCTCACCGCCCAACCAGGGCAGCACCAATACGCGCACATAAAACAGAGCACCGAAGAAGCAGGCGAAGAACATCACTTCAGAAAAAATAAACCAGCTCATACCCCAAACGTAGGAGCGCTTGAGCTGGGCGCTGTTCATTCCCGCCATATTTTCGTTGATAACGGTACTGAACCAGTTGTAGAGGGTAAATACCATCACAATAGTACCGGCGAGAAATACCAGTGCCGAACCACCCTGCACCCAACTCCCGGCACCATAGGCCATAAGGCCCATCCCCAGTGCCGCCAGTACAGGCAACTTGCTTTGCTCAGGAACGTAATAGCTGCTCTCTGTTGACATTATTTTTTCTCCATCAACGCCGATCCTACTGGATCGGTTCTTATCATCAGTTTAATTTTGCCACCGAACCGTCAGTTACACGATCCGTTATATCAAAAAGGGTATAAGACAACGTGATTGTCTTAACCGCTCTGGGCAGATCACGATCCACTATAAATACCAACGGTAAGTCGGCCTCTTCTCCCGCTTTCAATGGCTGCTGGTTAAAGCAGAAACACTCGGTCTTGTGGAAGTAGGATGCTGCATTAAAGGGGGTAACATTAGGAATAGCTTGGGCAACCATATCCCGGTGAGTGCTGTTTTTCGCATAAAACACCACCTCAGTCGCCTCTCCTGGATGTACCACCACCTCGTAGACCTTGGGTGAAAACTGCCAGGACATCGCAGCATTATTGGTAGCTACAAACTGCACCTTGACCGTCCTACTGGTATCAATGCCCGCTTCAGAGGCCACATAAGGGCCCGATGTTTTGCCACCGATACCAGTGACCTCACAAAACATGTCATACAGTGGTGGCATGACAAATATGGCAAACAGAAACATGCAGACCGCTCCGCCGAGCAGTTTATATATCAGTGGTCTGGTTGGATTGGCCCACATGTTCTTTTGTTTTCCTGTTATTTGACAACTGGCGCTGTAGTGAAGGTATGGTAGGGAGCTGGTGTAGCAACAGTCCATTCCAAACCTTCTGCACCTTCCCAGGTTTTTGGTTCACTCACGGGCTTGCCAGATCTGATGGTCCGAACAACATTGAACAGGAACAACAGCTGGGCGGCACCGTAGATGAAAGCACCGATACTGGAAATCATATTCCAATCAGAGAACTGTAACGCGTAATCGGCATAACGACGCGGCATGCCGGCCAGACCCAGGAAGTGCTGGGGGAAGAAGGTAATATTGAAACCGATAAAGGAGATCCAGAACTGAACCTTACCCATTGTTTCGTTATACATCCGTCCACACCACTTGGGCAGCCAGTAATAGACAGCTGCGGTAGCAGAAAACAACGAGCCGGCAACCATTACATAGTGAAAGTGGGCAACCACGAAGTAGGTATCGTGATACTGAACATCAGCAGGTGCAATGGCCAACATCAAGCCGGTAAAGCCACCGATGGTAAACAGAATCACAAAGGCGATGGCAAACAGCATCGGTGTTTCGTAGGACAGGGAGCCCCTGAACATGGTGCTGATCCAGTTGAACACCTTGGCGGCTGTAGGCACGGCAATCAGCATGGTGGCATACATGAAGTACAGCTGCCCACCCACTGGCATTCCCACCAGGAACATATGGTGTGCCCATACGATAAACGACAGGAAGGCGATGGATGCTGTTGCATACACCATGGAGCTGTAGCCAAACAATGGCTTGCGGCTGAATGTCGGAATGATGT
>CATLZI010000060.1 GCA_950063125.1 uncultured Porticoccus sp.
GAACCGCTTGTAGCGTTTAATCAGCGTGGCCCGTTCAAACGGCGGAACAATCTTCATGACTGCAACGCCCGCTCAATCCGCTGCACCGCCAACTGTAATCGCGGCAGTGGTTCGGTATAGGCAAAACGCACATGCTGACTGGCGCGATACTGACCAAAATCCGTACCCGGGGTACAGGCCACGCCGTGCTCGTTCAACAACCGCCAGCAGAAATCTTCACAGTTATCGGTCAAGGCAGACACATCTGCGTAGACATAAAAGGCACCCTCGGGCAGTCCGGCAACAGCAAACCCGAGTTGCTGCAGTGCCGGCACCAGATAGTCCCGGCGCTTTTGAAATTCCGCACAACGCCCATCCAGTATCGACAGGGTCTCCGGTTGAAAGGCCGCAAGCGCTGCATACTGCGACAGGGTCGGACTGGCAATATAAAAATTCTGAACCATCACCGTAATCAGATCGACAAATGCCTCGGGTACGACCACCCAGCCCAGCCGCCAGCCGGTCATCCCAAAATACTTGGAGAAGCTGTTTACCACCAGTACATCCTCCGCCACCTCAAGGGCAGAACTGGGCGGCGCAGCCGTGTAAGTCAGGCCGTGATAAATCTCATCCACCACCAGTGTGCCACCCTGGGAGGTAACTGCCCGATACAAGCCTGATATCTGATCCCGGTCAATGACCGACCCGGTAGGGTTACTGGGGGTTGCGATCATTGCGCCGACCGTATTCGCCTGCCAGTGACGATTGACCAGTTCTGCGGTCAACTGATAATTGTGCTCAGGGCCCACCGGTACAAGCTGGGGTTCAGCATCCAGTCGCCGGACAAAATTGGCATTACAGGGATAACCGGGGTCCGCCAACAAGAATCCATCACCGGGATTCAGCAACAGTTCAAAGACCATCCCCAGGGCGGCACTGCTACCGGTGGTGACAATCACGCGCTCAGAATCAACCGCTACACCGTAGCGCTGGCGATAATAATCACTGATGGCAAGACGCAGTTCGGGAATACCGCAGGACGGCGTATATCCTGTTTTACCCTGATCCAGCGCCAAACGGGCCGCTTCAACAATCGGGGTTGCGGTAGCGAAGCGGGGTTCACCAATCTCCATGTGAATGATATCCCGGCCCGCTGCCTCAAGCCGCTTTGCAGCTTCAAGAAAATCCACCACTTTGAAAGAGGTTAGCTGGCGGGTTCTTTCCGCTGTTTGCATGATATTCTGCCCTTGAGCTACAACACTACTTCTGGAAAATGTCATCGGTGTTTAGGATTACCCTTCGCATTATGCGATGATTTCACTGTTAACCAAACAGAGGGTACAAATTGCTATACTCTGGCCTTGCAATTGCACCGTCCCGTACACGTCGATAATTGTTTAATATTGGGAAAACAGTTTTTTTACTTGAAAAATTTTCCCGCTGGCACTATAAACGCGGGTCTCGCAAATTACCGAGAATGGAAAAAGATGCCTAAGAAAGCAGAAACTGTCACCATTGCCTCACTTCATGGCTTCACCCCCTACAAGGAAAAGAAGGGTGAGGAGTTCATGAACGACAATCAGCGCAGCCACTTCAAGCAGATTCTGCTGGCCTGGAAACGCGAGCTGATGGAAGAAGTTGATCGAACCGTATCCCACATGAAGGATGAAGCGGCCAACTTCCCGGATCCTGCCGACCGCGCCACACAGGAGGAGGAATTCAGCCTGGAGCTGAGAACCCGCGACCGGGAGCGAAAACTGATCAGGAAAATTGACAGCACCATCGAGCGAATCGAAGCCAACGACTACGGTTTTTGTGATCAGTGTGGTGTTGAGATCGGCATCCGGCGCCTGGAAGCACGCCCCACGGCAAACCTTTGTGTCGACTGTAAAACCCTTGATGAAATCAGGGAAAAGCAACTGACCGGTGGTTGACGCCTTGAGGGAAATGGCAATTTGCTACTTCCCTCAGCTGCTATGGTCTCACCCCGTAATAACCCCGCCTACACAGGGCGTTTTGCGCCTTCTCCCACCGGCCCATTGCATTTTGGTTCACTGGTTACCGCGCTGGCCAGCTATCTTGATGCAAAAGCTCAGGGCGGAACCTGGCTGGTGCGCATGGAGGATATCGATCCCCCCCGCCAGCTGCCCGGCGCTGAAGATACCATCCTCCGCCAACTCGAAGCCCACAGCCTGCTCTGGGATGGACAGCCCCTCTACCAGAGCCAGCGCAGCGAGGCTTACCTTGCCGCACTGGAAGAACTCAGCCACAGCGGCCTCGCGTACCCCTGCCATTGCAGTCGCCAGGTCCTGCAAGATACCGGCGGCCTGCATCAGCGCAGCTGTGTTCCCGGCGATCCCCGTCAACCACATGCTCTCCGACTGTCGGTTCCCGACAACTGCTCTATCGAGTTCACCGATCTTTTTCAGGGCCGACAACAACAATGGGTCAGGCAAACCGCGGGCGATTTCGTGCTCCTTCGCAAAGATGGCCTGTTTGCCTACCAACTGGCGGTTGTCGTAGATGACGCATACCAGGGTATCAGCCACATTATCCGCGGCAGCGATTTACTTGACTCCACGGCGAGGCAAGTCTGCCTGCAGCAACTGTTAACCTTGCCGACTCCCGTCTACGGGCATCTCCCGATCGCTGTCAATGAACAGGGGCACAAACTCAGCAAACAAAACCTGGCACCGCCGGTGGACAACCAACGGGCTGGGGCCAACCTTCTCGCGGCCATGCACTGGCTGGGCATGCAACCGCCCGCTGACCTGCCGACCACCAATCCGGAAGTATTGCTCGAGTGGGGCGTACGCAACTGGCACCGGACTCAATTACCCCAATTGATACAAATACCGGCGCCGGCACTGTAGAATGAACAGCATCCGCCCCATTGCCTAAATTGTCTGACCGACTCTAATAGAGCATTATCCCCGGGTCGGCAAGCAAACCAGATCGCTTATTGATACAGGTTCGCCATGAACAAGATTCTGATTGTTGAAGACGAAGATATTTTTCGCACTTCACTGAGAAGGCTGCTTGAACATCACCATTTCGAGACCCGTGAAGCAAAAAATATCGAAGACGCGCTCAATCGTTTTGAGCTCACTGACTTTTCAATGATTATCAGCGATCTGCGACTTCCTGGCGCACCGGGCACCGACCTGATTCAGCTGGCCGGCGCAGTGCCGGTATTGATCATGACCAGCTACGCCAGCCTGAAATGCGCCGTGGAAACCATGCGCATGGGTGCAGTCGATTACATCCCCAAGCCTTTCGACCATGCGGAGCTGTTGGAAGCTGTAACCCGCATCATGGACAAGCCACGTCCTGTCGGACAGCGCCATGCCCCCGACCTGTCCAATCGCGGCATGATCGGCTCAAGTCCCGCCATGAAAACCGTTTACAATATTATTCAAAAAGTGGCCCGAACCGATGCAACAGTTCTGATCCATGGGGAAACCGGCACCGGCAAAGAACTGGCTGCCAGCGCCATTCACAATGAGAGTCCTCGGGCAAAAAAACAACTTATCTGTGTTAACTGCGCCGCGATCCCGGAAACACTGATCGAAGCGGAATTGTTTGGCCATGAGAAAGGGGCATTTACCGGCGCCACTGAAGCACGCAAAGGTCTTGTCGCAGCTGCCGATGGCGGCACACTGTTCCTGGATGAAGTGGGCGAACTGCCACTGGAAGCCCAGGCAAGGCTGTTGCGGGTATTACAGGAAAAAGAGGTCCGTGCCATCGGCTCGGTCAAGTCACGCAAGGTGGATGTTCGCCTTGTGGCAGCGACCCATCGCAATCTGAAAAAACTCTGCGAACAGGGTCGCTTTCGCGAAGACCTGTTTTACCGGATCAACGTGGTTAATCTGAACCTGCCACCATTGCGGGAACGGGGTAAGGATATCCTGGAAATTGCTGACATGCTGTTGGCCAAACAGGGCCAAAAGCTCGACAGGCAAAATCTCAAGCTGGCACCGGATGCCATCCAGGCCATTACCATGTACAACTGGCCGGGCAATATCCGCGAGCTGGAGAACTCCCTGGAGCGGGCCAGTATTCTGTGTGATGAGAACGAGCAGATCAGTCATGACTTGCTGGGCATTGAACTGTCATTGGTGGAAGTTGGGGACGAACCCAGTCGTCTACGTTCGACTCCAGCCAATATCAAGCATATCGACACAGACCCCCCGGAAGGGTTGTCACTCGAGGATTATTTCACCCGCTTTGTACTGGAACACCAGGAAGCCATGAGCGAAACCGAACTGGCCAGAAAACTGGGCATCAGTCGAAAATGCCTGTGGGAACGACGCCAGAAGCTGGGTATCCCACGGCAGAAAAATGATTAGTGAGCTGCGCAACCAAAACCAACTGTTACCTTATTAATCAGATCGTCGTGTAGATAGGTAACAAAACAGATTAATTTATGTGCGACACGTCACAAAAAATTACGTAACACTCTGTTTATAAAGGTTTTAATTTTCTGGCACGCTTCCTGCTATTTTAAAGACACAATAAAAACAGCAACTATTAAAAAAATAAATAATAAAAATAATACAGGATGGATTGCTAGGAGGTTGATAAGGGGGGTAGACCCATCGACCAATAGCCTATGGGATACGGGGGGAAGCTTGAACGCTTCCCCTTTTTTAATGGCCCCCGTTTAATGTCCCCCGAGTTGATCTGATTCCAGATCAATGTCAGCGTGACTGCCAACGGTCTTTTTGTCATACCCTGTGCTAGAATCGCCAGTTTACGGGTCTACGCCACCACAACATGCTAAAGAAGCTTTCCAAATATTTCAGGAGACACGCTCTCCCAGTTATCAGCGAACCCCATATTGTCCGTTCCGGGGGGCACCCGCTCTCCGCCAGGCAGATTACCAGTGGTGCGAGAAAGGTTGTCGAACAACTCGTCAGTGATGGCTTTCAGGCCTACCTAGTCGGAGGCTGTGTCCGCGACCTGATGCTGGGGCTGAACCCCAAGGATTTCGACGTGGCCACCGATGCCACCCCCGAGCAGGTAAACAAACTGTTCCGGCGAGCCCGTATCGTCGGCCGCCGCTTCCAGATTGTGCATGTCCGCATGGGTGCTGAAATCATCGAGGTGACCACCTTTCGGGCCCATCACACCGAACAGGGCTCAAATAGCCGGGATGAGTCACACCGATCCGCCAAGGGCCTTCTGCTGAGAGATAACCTCTTCGGCTCTATCAACGAAGATGCCAGTCGTCGCGATTTCACCATGAACGCACTCTATTACCACCCGCAGGATAATAGCGTCTATGACTATGCCAATGGCCTGGCAGACATAGAGAGGCGCATAATCAGAATCATCGGCGACCCCGAGGTGCGCTACCGGGAAGACCCGGTCAGGATGTTACGAGCCATTCGCTTTGCCGGAAAACTCGGCTTCAGTATCGAGGGGAAAAGCGCCGCCGCCATCAGCAAAATGGCACACCTGCTGGCAGACATTCCACCGGCACGGCTGTTTGATGAGGTCCTAAAACTACTGATGCATGGTCAGGCCCTGGCCACATTCCGACTGCTCCGGGAGTATGGTCTGTTTCGCCTGTTGTTTCCCGCTACCGAAGAGGCCCTGGATGAAGACCCCGGCTGGTACCTTGAGTTTATCGAGCAGGCCCTGACCAATACCGACAAACGCATTCGCTCGGGCAAACGGGTGACACCGGCATTTTTGTTTGCCGCACTGCTCTGGCCGGCGGTCAAACAGGCCAACACGAAATTTGAGCGATCCAATACCTCCCCGGTGTACGCCTTGCAACAGGCCACGGCAGACGTGCTCCACCGAGCCTGTCAGCGGGTAGCCATTCCCCGCCGCTTCAGTATGCCAATGCGAGAGATCTGGGAGATGCAATTACGCCTGCCCCGCCGCAATGGCAGCCAGGCCTTCCGACTGATGGAAAATAAACGTTTTCGTGCCGGTTATGACTTCCTGTTATTGCGGGAAGATGCCGGCGAACTGGAACCTGGTCTGGGAGTCTGGTGGACCCGCTTTCAGGAAATGGACGAAGATCAGCGACTCAAGATGGTCAGCACTCTGGCAGAGCCGACACCCACCAAAAAACGTCGTCGGCGGCGGCCGCGTCGGCCAGCGGCTGCAGCTCAGCCAGACCATGACTGAAATCACCTATATCGGACTGGGTAGCAACCTCGACCAACCACTGCAACAACTCCGGAACGCGGTTATCGAACTGGCATCTCTGCCAAGCACCAGCCTGATGACGATATCCAGCTGGTATCGGAGCGCGCCAATGGGGCCACAGGACCAGCCGGACTTCATCAATGGCGTCGCCAAGCTTCAGACATCACTCACCCCCCGAAAGCTGCTTGAGGCGCTGCAAGCCATCGAGCAGCTTCACCAGCGAACAAAGGCCAGGCATTGGGGGCCGCGCACCCTCGATCTGGATATTCTGCTTTATGGCAGGCAAGTCATTGACGACGCCGACCTGCAGGTTCCCCATCCCGGACTCCACCTCAGGAACTTTGTCCTGTTGCCATTGGCGGAGATCACGGACCAGCTGATTTTTCCCGATGGAACGCCACTGGTTTTACACTTGGAAAACTGCCCATCTGACGGTATCGTTCGCCTCTCGTCTGGAGATCCCTGTGGAACAACTGACTAACGATCTGAAGCCCCGCCAGGCACACCAGAAACTGCCGGGGTTTATTGCAGTAGAAGGGCCGATTGGCGTGGGTAAAACCACGCTGGCCAAGCGACTGGCGGGCAGTTTTAACTACGACACGCTGCTGGAGGAGCCCGAACAAAACCCCTTCCTCGAGCGCTTTTACGAAGATCGGCGCTCGGGAGCACTTCCGGCACAACTTTTCTTCCTGTTCCACCGCGCCCGGCAAATTCAGGAAATGCGGCAAGGCGATATCTTCCAGCAGGTCCGGGTGGCAGATTTTCTGATCGACAAAGACCAACTGTTCGCCCAAATCACGCTGGACGATGATGAATTGAAGCTGTATCAGACGGTGTACCAGCAGCTCACCATCGACGCCCCCACACCGGATCTGGTGATTTATCTCCAGGCACCCACCGAAGTATTGCTCGACCGGGTTCAGCGCCGCGGAACCGAAGCAGAGAAAGCCATAGACGCCACCTATCTCCATCAGCTCAACGATGCCTACACCCGTTTTTTTTACTATTACGATGAGGCCCCACTGTTGATTGTCAATGCAGCAGACATTGATCTCGCCAATAATGAGCTGGACTACCAAAACCTGCTGGCTTATTTGCTGAACATCAAGACCGGACGCCACTACTACAATCCACAAGCTCACTTGTGACAGGACCATCGCCCATGAAAACGGTCACCATCAACACCCTGTACAAACTCAAGCAGCAGGGTGACAAATTCCCGGTAATCACCGCTTATGACGCCGCCTTCTCGCGACTGATCGAACAGGTGGGCATTGAAGTTGTGCTGGTAGGCGACTCGCTGGGCAACGTCATACAGGGGCAGGACAGCACGCTTCCCGTCACCATGGAGCACATGGCCTACCACGTCAGCGCTGTGCGACGGGGCAACAGCAAATCCCTGATTGTGGCAGACCTGCCTTTTATGGCCTATGCGACGGAACAACAGGCGATGGACAATGCCGCACGGATCATGCAGGCCGGCGCCCACGTGGTAAAACTGGAGGGCGGGGCCTGGCTGGCAAGGACAGTCGCCATGCTGACCGAGAGGGGCATCCCGGTATGCGGCCACCTCGGCCTTACGCCCCAGTCAGTCAACAAACTTGGTGGCTATCGGGTTCAGGGCCGGGACGAGGCCGCCGCTGAACAGATGATTAACGATGCCAGGGCGCTGGAAAAAGCCGGTATCGACCTGCTGGTACTGGAGTGCGTGCCCGCCACTCTGGCAAAAACAATTACCGAGGCGTTGGCCGCGCCAGTGATCGGGATCGGTGCGGGTGCAGACACGGACGCCCAGGTGTTAGTACTCTACGACATGCTCGGCCTGTCACCCCATCAGCCCAGTTTCGCCAAAAACTTTCTCGCAGAAACCGGTGATGTGACGGCCGCGCTGAACGCCTACGCCGAAGCTGTGCGCACGGGTCTTTTTCCACAAAGCGCGCAAAGCTTCTAGTCGTTTTCAGCGGTGCAGCCAAAATAGCGCGCAGCGGCACCATCCTGCCAGACCGGATATTTTTCCATAACAGAGGTAAACAGAGGGGATTCGAGCCAGTGGTTTAACCAATGCCGCAATCTGGGATAGGGCGCGCCGGAAAACCAATCCGGGTCCACCAGGAAAAACTGCCGCACAAAGGGAAAAATGGCCACATCGGCAAAGCCCGGTTGATGACCGAGCAAGAACGGCTGCTGTTGCAAGCAGGCTTCCAGGGTCTGCAAAAAAACCTCACCTTCGGCACGATAATGCGCCGGGGTTTGCTCGGGGTAGCGGTCCGCATACTTATAATGGTCGAGATGGGTTTTGAAAGACCCGTCATTCTCCGCAATCAGCCGGGAGGCTTCGCGGCTTAAGGCTGGATCCATCCAATTGTCCGGATCATGAATAGCCAGCGCCCAACGCATCACATCACAGCTTTCGTCCAGCACACGGCCATCGGGCAGCACCAGCACGGGCACTGTACCTTTCGGCGAAGCCGCCAGCATGCTCGGTGGTTTGTTCTTCAATAAAATTTCCCGCAATTCCACGGGGACGCCGGCATAGCAAATGGCCATGCGTGCCCGGATGGCATAGGGACAGCGGCGAAAGGAATACAATACAGGCAACATCAGAATCTATCCGGCAAAAAACAACCGGAGCCAGCGTAGCAAACTTTCCGCACCGGTCGCCAGCAGGCTTTATACTGGCCGCCCAGCAGTAAAAACAGGAGTTCAGGCAAATATGAAACCATTACCCGGAGTCGAAATAGAACCCACCTCACCGGCAAACGCCGCTGTCATATGGCTACACGGGCTGGGGGCGAATGGTCACGATTTTGAACCTGTGGTACCGGAACTACAGCTTCCCGATACCTTGCCGGTTCGCTTTATCTTTCCCCACGCGCCGCAGCTTCCAGTGACCATCAATGGTGGTTTTATGATGCCAGCCTGGTACGACATTCTGGAGATGGAGCTGGATCGCAAGGTGGATCTGACTCAACTGCGACACTCTGCTCTCCAGGTCCAGCAGCTCATTGACCGGGAAATCGAACGGGGTATCGACAGCCGGCGAATTGTCATTGCCGGATTCTCCCAGGGCGGTGCCGTCGGCTTCGAAGCAGCCCTCAGTTACCCCAAACCTCTGGCGGGATTACTAGCTATGTCCACCTATTTTGCCACCGCAGATTCCATTGATATTCATCCCG
This sequence comes from uncultured Porticoccus sp., assembly GCA_950063125.1. GTDB lineage: Bacteria > Pseudomonadota > Gammaproteobacteria > Pseudomonadales > Porticoccaceae > Porticoccus. The sequence goes on from CATLZI010000060.1 coordinate 9,321, forward strand.
CCAACCGGCAGATTCCCGTACAGATCTTCCACGGCACCGCTGACGATGTTGTGCCGGAACAACTGGGCCAGAAAAGCGTCACCTTTTTGCGCGACCAGGGCTTCAAACCCAACTACCAGACCTTCCCCATGGGGCATTCGGTCTGCCTGGAAGAAATTCAGGCAACCTCCCGCTGGTTACAGCAGGTGCTGGGCTAAACATCGGAATTGCCACCCTGTGCTTTTGTTAACATGGCCCGATGCCGCACCCAAAATGTGAACACTTATGAACACTGCCGCCAAACCCCAGTATCCGTTTTCCGAAGCTCCCCCGCTGGGGACTTTTAAAGAGATTGCCGACGGCGTCCACTGGCTGCGCATGCCGCTACCCTTCCGGCTCGACCATATCAACCTGTGGCTACTCGAAGAAAGTGATGGCTGGACGATAGTCGATACCGGGCTGGCCACCGAGGACACTACTGAGCTGTGGTTAAAACTCTCGCCGATTGTGTCATCAAAAAAACCGGTAAAACGCCTGATTGCCACCCACATGCACCCGGATCATATCGGACTCGCCGCCTGGCTGTGCCGTCACAGCGGCGCCGAATTCTGGATGTCCCGCAGCGAGTATATGCATTGTCGGATCCTGCTGGCCGACAGTAACCGCGAAGCGCCCGAAGAGGCGATCAGCTTCTACCGGGCTGCGGGTTTCAGTGACGAACAACTGGGTTACTATCGCGCCAAATTTGGCTCTTTCGGGAGCATGGTTCGCGGGATGCCGGCCACTTATCACCGACTGCAGCACGGCGACAGCTTCATCATCGGGGGACGTCGCTGGCAGATGGTCATGGGCGAGGGACACTCCCCCGAGCACGCCTGCCTGCACT
>CATLZI010000061.1 GCA_950063125.1 uncultured Porticoccus sp.
GTGGTGAACGCCTTTTTAAGGAGCAGCACCGCTTCATTGGTCACGTCGGTCCGGTTATCCCAATCCACGTTCCAGACCTGGAAGTAGATGGGTAAGATCCCGGAGACGAGTCCTATCTCCAAACGGCCATTCATAATGTTGTCCAAGACCGCCGCGTCTTCCGCAATGCGGAGGGGATCGTAGAGGGGGACGGTGTAACCCATTGCCCCCAGCCGGATTCGGCGGCGGCCTGAACCAGAATTAGGGAAATGGGGATGGTATCGACGCGCAGCAGTAGCTGTTCGACGAGTTCCCCGGGTGCTAACTCTTTGTTATTGAGACCGTATCGTGCCGCAATGCGATTGAGTGACCACTGTTTGATCCAGCCAGGTTGTTTGTCCTGATCCAGTTCGCTTTTTAGTTCAAGCAGCCAGTCGCGGTCATCCAGAACGTCCTGGTTGGCAGCCTTGGCAAGGGGCTCCAGAAACTCAAAAAAACGGGTCTTTAGCTCGGGAATATCGCTGATAATACTGAAATTGGGAAGTTTTGCCGACTCTACCCGGCTGGTGTTTAGCCACCACACGAGGGCAAGAAGAACCGCCAAACCCAGGGCCAGTGCGTATCTTTGTTTATGTGCTTGTATGAGTGAGAGTGGTTTCATGACGCTCTTAATTCAAAACTCAAGACGGCTTGAGACTCTCCCTGTTACGTGATGGTTCGAACCAGTTTGGTGTTTGTCTGGTAATCTTGCAAGGCCAATACACTCGGATTCACTGCGGCACAAAGCCGTCGGAGATGAAACTCAGATTCGGTTCTTACGTATGCTTATGCCATGAAAATACTTGCCTCTCTCTTGTCGGTTTTTCTGCTTATGCCTCTGGCCGCGCAGGCGGATCATGAGTGTGTGGTGTTGCTGCATGGCCTGGCGCGGACGGCCAACTCAATGGATGATCTGGAGGAAGCGCTGTCCACCAGCGGTTATCGCGTGGTGAATGTCGGCTACCCGTCCCGGCAGGAAACCATTGATCGTCTGGCGGTGATGGCGGTAGAGGAGGGTATCGCGGGCTGTGACCGGCAGCCGGTGGAGACAATACATTTTGTCACCCACTCGCTGGGGGGGATTCTGGTCCGCTACTACCTGGCCGATAACAGCATTGCCAGGCTGGGACGCGTGGTGATGTTGGCGCCGCCGAACCAGGGGAGCGAGGTCGTGGATGAGTGGCGTGATGTGCCGGGTTACGAGTGGCTGAACGGCCCCGCAGGGCAGCAGTTGGGGACTGGCGAAGGCAGTGTGCCGCGTTCGCTGGGACCGGTGAATTTCCCCCTCGGGGTTATTGCCGGAACCCGTTCGATCAACCCCATTTTGTCGCAAAGCCTGCCTAGCCCTGACGATGGCAAGGTGAGTGTCGAAAACACCCGGGTCGAGGGGATGACGGATTTTATCGAGATGCCTTACACGCACACCTTTATGATGGGTGCTGAGCCGGTGATAAGGCAGGTTCAGCATTTTTTGCGGAGCGGTACTTTTTTTCACAAGTCCGTTTCTTCTCACAAACCCGATTCCTCTCACAAATCTGCTTCGCCCTAGAGGTTTGTGCCAGAGTCTTCTGACAGGATGGCTGTGTGGCATCGAAGCTGTCGCGGTGCTTCTTTCTTTCTACCCCCTGCCCTGGCGAACCATTTTACAGTGTTTTAAATACCCGCTCCGCCGCGTCCAGGGTAAATTCCAGGTCTTCATCACTGTGGGCGGAGGACAGAAATCCTGCCTCATAGGCTGCCGGGGCCAGATAAATACCGGCTTCCAGCATGCCGTGGAAGAATTTGCCAAAGCGCACGGTGTCGCAGGCCATGACCTGCTGGTAGTTAGTGACGGCTTTTTCTTCGGTGAAGAATACCCCGAACATGCTACCGACATGGTTGGTGGTCATGGGGATGCCGACGGCATCGGCGCGGGCTTGCAGGCCTTCGATCAGGCAGGTGGTTTTAGCGAACAGTTTGTCGTGGAAGCCGGGTCGCGTCATTAATTCCAGTGTCGCCAGTCCGGCGGCCATGGCCACGGGGTTGCCGGACAGGGTGCCGGCCTGGTAGACCGGCCCCAACGGCGCGATCTGTTCCATGACTTTGCGCTTGCCGCCAAAGGCACCCACCGGCATGCCGCCGCCGATGACTTTACCCAGGGTGATCAGGTCGGCATCTATATTGTAGCGGCCCACCGCACAGCGGGGATCTACCCGGAAACCGGTCATCACTTCATCAATGATCAGCAGTGCACCGTGCTCGGTGCACTGACTGCGCAGGCTCTCGAGAAAGCCCGGCGCGGGAGGAATACAGCTCATGTTGCCGGTGACGGGCTCCAGAATGACACAGGCCACCTGGTCGCCAATTTCAGCAAACGCCTGTTCCACCCCGGCAATGTCGTTGTAGGTCAGCGTGACGGTGTGATCTGCCAGCGCCGCGGGAACCCCCGGTGAGCTGGGTACCCCCAGGGTTAATGCCCCGGAACCGGCTTTCACCAGTAGCGAGTCCGAATGGCCGTGGTAACAACCCTCGAACTTGATGATCTTGTCGCGACCGGTAAAGCCCCGCGCCAGACGAATCGCACTCATGGTGGCTTCAGTACCGGAATTGACCATGCGCACCATGTCCAGCCCCGGCACCCGCTCACAGAGTTCATCTGCCAGTTCAACTTCCAGTGCCGTGGGTGCACCAAAGGTCATGCCTTTCTTCAGTTGTTCGCTGACGGCGGCGATGACATCGGGGTGATTGTGCCCGGCGATCATCGGTCCCCAGGAAAGCACATAGTCGATATAGCGTTTGCCATCCACATCGAAAATGTGTGAGCCCGCGGCGTGATCAAAAAAAACCGGGGTGCCGCCAACGGCTTTGAAGGCGCGGACGGGTGAATTGACGCCACCGGGGATGTGGCGCTGGGCTGCTGTAAATAGTTGCTCTGATCGTTGCATGGTTTTAAGCTATTTTCGTTGATAAATGAAAGAAAGTTATTATCCTTGATTGGGCATAAAGACGCTATTCAAAGCCACAGAATGGAGGTGCGATGAACAGGGCGGAGCCAGCTTGGCAACTGATCCTTGACTATTGGTTTGGTACAGAGCCTGACGATGCAATTTGTGCCCGTCAACAGTCGCCAATCTGGTGGAGCAAAAGTCCCGAGGTGGACGCTGATATACGCGACCGCTTTGAACCCTTCCTGCAGGTGCTCATCAATGGCGGTAACCGCTACTGGTTGCAATTCGCCGAGAGTCGCCTGTCTGCGATTATCGTTCTCGACCAATTCTCCCGGAATATCTATCGGGACTCGTCAATTGCCTTCAATGCCGACAGGTTGGCGTTGAACTGGAGTCTCTCCGGTATTGACGCCGGCATGGATAAACAGTTGCGGCCAATTGAGCGGGTTTTCTTTTATCTGCCTCTGCAGCATACGGAAAGCCGGGAGATTCAGCGCCGCAGTGTGGTGTTGTACCGACACTTGCTGGCCCAGGTGCCCGCGGCACACAGGGACACTTTCGCCGGGTTTCTGGATTATGCCGAGCGGCATGCGGCTGTCATTGAACAATTCGGCCGTTTTCCCCATCGCAATGAGGTGCTCGGCAGAGCATCTACCGCTGAGGAACTGGAATATCTCTCGCAGCCTGATAGTGGCTTTTAGCCGGGTGGATTAAAACGGCCTGACTATAACCATCACCACGATTCCAACCAGCATTAATACGGGGATTTCGTTAAACCACCGGTAGAACACATGACTGTGGGTGTTCCTGTCATCCCTGAACTGCTTCAGCAGATACAGGCAACTGTAATGGTAGACGATGAGGAGTAGTACCAGTGCCAACTTTACCTGAAACCAGCCACTGTTCAGGAAGTAGTTCGGGTAGATGGAAAACAGCGCAATGCCCAGCGCAACGGCGACTATCATCGATGGGTTTGCAATACCCCGGTAAAGTTTGCGCTCCATGATTTTGAAGCGTTCGATGCTGATCCGATCCTCGGCCATGGCGTGGTAGACAAATAGTCTTGGCAGGTAGAACAGCGCGGCAAACCAGCTGACCACAGCGATGATGTGAAACGCCGTGATCCAGCTTTGGCCGCCCAGCAAAAATTCTTTTATCAGTGCCATTCGCTGATCCTTATTGGTAATAGTTGTCGATATCCTGGCGGGTGATGATACCAGCAACTTCGCTCATCAGCGGCGCTGCGGTTTGGCTGACATAGACCGCCTGATCATCGTTCTGCTGCATGACCAGCAGGGCTTCCTGCAGGGTAGCGCGGGGGTGTATTGGCAGAATGGGCCATCGTTCCGCAGGAATCTCCTGTAGATCGATAGTGGTATCCGGTTCCAGGGCCAGTTGTTCCTCCATATAGCGAGCGAGATCGGCGGGTCTCATGATGAGTTTCGGTTCGCCGACATCCTCAATCACAATCCATTGGGGTTTGCTTTTCAGCAGGTCATCGATGCGCTCGAATGGCAGATGGCGGGAGTGTGAGATAAAGTCGCGCTTCATCAGGCTGGTGACACCGGCCCGGCTCAGACTCTGGAACCGCGGTGAGCTATAGCCATCGCGACCAATGGAGAAAAGACCGGGCATACGTGTCAGCATCCGGCAGGTAATCGTCGCGATAACAGTGACCAGCATGCTGGGTAAGAGAATATTGGGGTTGTAGGTCAGTTCCAGTACAGCGATAAGCGCAGCAAGGGGTGCGTTCAGTACAGCACCCACCATTGCACCCATACCGATGATGGCATAAAAGCCGGTGGACGATGCCTGATCCGGATGAAAAAGACTGCCTGCGATGCCCAGTGCCCCGCCGAGGCAGGCACCGATAACAAAATTGGGCCCGATGATACCCCCGGGTAAACCCAGTCCGACCGAGACACTGGACACCAGTATTTTTGCCGCGACAATCCCGATCAGCAAGCCCACTCCCAGCTCGCCGAGTAAGGCTTGCTCGACAGTATCATAGCCGACCCCCTGAATGTGCGGTACCACAGTGGCGACGGCGCCACACAAGACCCCCACACAGAGCATTCTCAGTAGCACCGGATGCTCCCGGAATTTTGTGGTGAAGGAATAGAGCATGAGCATGGCCGCTGCCGCCAGGCCGATAACCAAGCCGCATGCCAGCAGGAAAGGGATTTCCCACAGACTACCCATGTCGATAAGGGGTATGGCAAAGGCGGGTTGTGAGCCGAATACGATTCGCGAAACTACGCCGCCACTGACGGCTGCCAGAATGACTGGGATAAACCCGGCAATGGTGTATTCCATTAACACCACTTCCATAGCAAAAATAACCCCTGCCAGCGGTGTGTTAAATGACGCTGCTATGGCCGCCGCTACGCCGCAGGCAGCCAGTATGCGCAGACTGTTGTTCGGCAATTGCAGCTTCTGACCCAGCAGGCTGGAACAGACGGCGCCCAGATGGGCGGCAGGTCCTTCTCTGCCTACAGAATGGCCGCTCAGTAAAGCAATGGCGGCGCCGCCAAACTGGAGTAGTCCGTTGGCCGCTGGCAATTGCGCCTGATGGTATTGCATCCGGTCGAGAATGTGGCCGACGCCGACGGTATGGTATTCCGTCCTGCAGCTGTGCATGATCAGTCCGATCACCAGTGCCCCGACTACGGGCAGGATAAAATTGGTGGTGCGGCTGAGCATTTCAAAAGATTCGCTGCCCTGCGGCAGCAATAAGGCAAGGGGCCACTCAAAAGAGAGCCGGAAAGCGATAGCGATGAGCGCCGTCAGTAGTCCGCTAATGCAGCCCAGCACAGCTAACTGGGGCAGAGCGTCGGTGTGAGCAAGGCGCGCACGGAAGGCATCCAGTCGCCGTGAAGGCCAGCGTTTTCCGAGACGACTTTTCTGTTCCTCTATGGAGGTCATCTGCTGCGCTCCGATTGTTGCGGGACAGAGCCCGTTTATTGGCCTGGGGTTTGCGTTATTATAGGTAGCTCAATCCAGGCATAACAGGAACATTTATATCGTGATCAAAGTAGGTATTGTTGGTGGGACCGGTTACACCGGCGTTGAATTGTTGAGATTGCTTGCGGTTCACCCCGATGTGGTGGTGACGGCGATCACTTCCCGTGGTGAGGCCGGGCGGCCCGTAGCCGAGCTGTTTCCAAATCTTCGCGGGCACTTTGACTTGTGCTTTACCGATCCTGCCGCCGGCGATCTCGATCGCTGTGATGTGGTCTTTTTTGCCACCCCGCATGGTGTTGCTCAACTGACAGCGCCCGGCCTGCTCGAGAAAGGTGTGAGGGTGATTGACCTGTCAGCGGATTTCCGGATTCGCGATGTGGGCCTCTGGGAAACTTGGTACAAGCAGCCCCATACTGCTCAGGAGCTCGTGTCCGAAGCTGTTTATGGCTTGCCGGAACTGAATCGTGAAGCGATCCGGCACGGTCGTCTGATCGCCTGTCCCGGTTGTTATCCCACCAGTGTTCTGCTCGGTTTTTTGCCCCTGCTGGAGCAGGGCCTGGTGGATCAGGGAGACTTGATTGCAAGTTCGGCCTCCGGTGCCAGTGGTGCCGGGCGTCAGGCGAATATCGGAACGTCGCTGGCTGAAACCAGTGATAATTTCAAAGCGTATGCCGTTCCCGGTCACCGGCACTTGCCGGAAATCAGGCAGGGTCTGGAGGACATTGCGGGATCCGGGGTGGGGCTGACTTTTGTGCCGCACCTGCTACCCATGATCAGGGGTATTCATTCCACGCTCTATGCCAACTTGCTGGAGACCGAGGTGGATTTACAGAGACTCTATGAAGATCGCTTTCGGGATGAACCTTTTGTCGATGTGATGCCGGCCGGTAGCCATCCGGAGACACGCTCGGTGCGCGGTTCCAATGTTTGCAGAATAAGTGTGTTTCGGCCGGAGAATGGAACCAAGGTTGTGGTGTTGGCAGCCGAGGACAACCTGGTAAAAGGTGCCTCGGGTCAGGCTATCCAGAACATGAATATCATGTTTGGCCTTTCAGAGAAGGCCGGTTTGCTGGCGCCTGCACTGCTTCCCTGATGTCCAGAACAGAGCCGGAACAGTTAATCGTCAGGCCCCACAGGCCCGGGCATCGACGGTTGGAGCTGGTGCTTTGGGTGTTGGCTGTAACTGTCGCCTGTGGTGTTGGTTTTTTACTGGGGGGCGGGTTTTTTGATCGGACCGTGACCGATGGCAGGGCTTTGGCGAAAGAGCTCAAGTCGGTCCGTGAGCAGAATTTGCAGCTGCAGCAGCAACTGGCAAATGCAGAACTTGGTGCCCAGGTTGATGCGACCTCTCTGGAATCTGTCAGAAAACTGGTGACCTCTTTGCAGCAAAAGTTGGCCGCGAACGAAGAGGAGCTGGCTCTATATCAAAACCTTCTGCAGGAGAATGATAAGGAGGCGGGTCTGCAAATCGGCAGGCTTGTGCTGAAATCCGGCGGGAAAAACGGGGCGGTGGCTTACCGTTTGATTGTTCAGCAAAAAGCGGCCAATCTGAAACAAATCAAGGTGAATGTCGTTATTCGCGTAGAGGGTCTCAGTGACGGTCAGCCGCTCGCTGTAGGATTTGACACGCTGGATGCCGAGGTCGATACGTTGCCGTTGCAGACCACGTTCAAGTATTTTCAAGTTCTGGAAGGCAGCATACGGATGCCTGCTGGTTTCCAGCCATTGACGGTGCTGGTGAGTGTTTGGAAAGACGGTGCCGAAAATACCCGTGTAGAGCGGAGTTTTGATTGGCAGCTGAATGAGGCTTGATGAGGTGGATCATGAGAAAGAAAACAACCCCGGCACCCTTTGCAGCGGGTGCGACAACACTGGTAGCCGGAGGGACTTCCGTAGTAGGCGACATTCATTTCGCTGGAAACCTTGAGGTGGAAGGGCATATTACCGGCAATATCAAGGCTGATGATGGTGCCGATGCGCGGGTTCGTATCCTGCCGCAAGGTCGAGTGGTGGGCGATATTACTGTTCCGGTGGTTGTCATAAATGGCCGCATTGAAGGCAATATCTACTCCAATCATCAGGTAGAGCTGGCGGCGAAGGCGGTGGTGGATGGTGATTTGCACTATTGCCTGATCGAAATTGAGAAAGGCGCTCAAGTTAACGGCAATTTTGTCCATCAAAGCCAGACTGCACCAGAGTCTGCAGCCCCTTCGGAAGAGAGTGCGCCGGTAGCCGCGGAAGAAGTTTCGCTGGGAAAAGCCTAAGCCGCTAGGCAGTAGCGCCCCGCTTCATGATAGAATACCTGAGTGGAATGCTTGGGTATTGTTGGTTAATGCATTCCTTACGATTCATTCAGGAGCATGCATGTCAGGTATTGCAACATTTACACCGATGCCTTTATACATTTCGGACAACGCGTCCGAAAAGGTGAAAGCGCTTGTCGAAGAAGAGGGAAATCCTGATCTCAAGTTGCGGGTATTTGTCACTGGTGGTGGCTGCTCGGGGTTTCAGTACGGGTTTAGTTTTGATGAAGTTACTGCGGAAGACGATACCCTGGTCAGCAAGGATGGCGTGGCTGTGGTTGTGGATCCGCTCAGTTTTCAGTATCTATCGGGGTCAACTGTCGACTATGAAGAGGGTCTGCAGGGTTCGCGCTTTACAATAACGAACCCAAATGCCACGACTACCTGTGGATGTGGTTCCTCCTTTTCTGTGTAGTTGGATTTAGAGTATTCAAAATATCAACCCTCAAATATTGACGTTATGTCATCAGTTTCCTGGCCGGATTGAGCGAGATGGTCTGGTAACAGTGGCCGAGATGTTTGTATTGTCGGGGGTCGAGCAGCGTTTCCGTGCTCGTGGTGCTTTTACTTTTCTGCTTGCCCACCTCATTTGAAGAAATCAGTTTAAACGCGTAGTTTCCAGTAGAGCGATTTGTTGCCAGCTTGCTCAGGCGGGATGAATGGCGCCTAAAACGGAGGCTGCTGAAGCCCCGGTTACGGTAGGTTCATCCCCCGGTTTGCCGGCAAGGGTTTGCTGAGCAAGCCAGGCAAAGGCCATCCCCTCTACCCATCCTGGCAATATTCCCAAAGCTTCTGTCGTGCTTACCTGTATGGGCTCCAGCAGTGCAATGATGCGGCTGACAAGGGCGCCGTTATTGGCGCCACCACCACAAAGGTAGGCCTCTGCTATTGGCTTATGAGATTTTCTGACACTCGCGCTGATGGTCTGTGCAGTAAATTCGAGCAGCGTGGCTTGCAGGTCAGCCGGGTCCGCTGAATCCCCGAAGCTGGCCAGTTGTTGTGTCAGCCACTCGGGGTTAAACAGCTCTCTGCCGGTACTCTTGGGCGGCTTTTTGAGTAGGTAGGGTGTCTTTAAAAACTGTTCCAGCAAGGGCTGGATGACACGACCCTCGCTGGCCCACTGGCCGTTGTCATCGTAGGCTTTGCCGAGACACTGCAGAATCCAGCTATCCATCAGTCCGTTACCGGGGCCGGTGTCGTAGCCCAGTGGGCTGGACACGTCATCGCCGTATAGCAGTGTGATATTGGCAATCCCGCCGATATTGATGATGACCCTCGGTGTTCCGGGTTTCTCAAATGCTGCGCGGTGGAAAAGCGGGGTCAGCGGTGCGCCCTGCCCACCAAGTGCAATATCTCGTCGGCGAAAGTCGGCAACCGTAGTGATGCCCGTCAGGTGGGCAATGGTGTTGGGATCGCCGATTTGCAGGGTGAATGGGTGTATGTTGTTGCCCCGTTCTGGGGGAAGATGACGAATAGTTTGACCGTGGCTACCTACGGCGATCACTTGACTGCTGTTAATGGACTCCCTGTGAAGTAGTGTGTTGACAGCATTGGCAAAACGAATCCCCAGCTCCCGGTTCAGTTGCCCCATACGAGAAATCTCGTTAGGGCCGGGGGTGGCCAGTTCGTGAAT
>CATLZI010000062.1 GCA_950063125.1 uncultured Porticoccus sp.
AGCAACGAGGTCATTGCCCGCGTCACTGCCGGGGCCAGCTCTGCGAAACCAGCAGCGGAAAAGAAGTCTGAGCCAGAAGTGAAGGCAGAGTCAGGAGCAGAGCCTGATGATAGCAGTAAAGATTCGAGTGACGAAAAAATTGCCAGCCCAGCAGCCAGAAAGCTAGCTGAAGAAAAGGGTGTGGACCTGCAAAAAGTTAGCGGAAGCGGCAAAGATGGCAGAATAACCAAAGAAGATATTGTCGCCATTCAACCAGCTTCCCCTGAGCAGCCAGTGGCTGCCAGTGCGCCAGTGCCTGCTGCCAGCCTGCCGCCTCTGGCGGAGGGGGATCGGGTCGAGAAACGCGTACCGATGACACGTATGCGTTCACGCATTGCTGAGCGCCTGGTTCAGGTGACTCAAACGACCGCAATGTTGACCACCTTCAATGAAGTCGACATGCACCGAATAATGAATTTGCGTACAGAATTCAAGGATTCATTCTCCAAGATTCACAATGGTACCCGGCTCGGGTTTATGGGTTTCTTTGTCCGCGCGGCGACTGAAGCTCTGAAGCGCTTCCCTGCCGTAAATGCCTCTATTGATGGCACCGATGTTGTTTATCACGGTTATCAGGATGTAGGTGTGGCAGTTTCCACCGATAAGGGCTTGGTTGTGCCAGTACTTCGTAATGCCGACACAATGAGTATTGCTGATGTTGAGAGCACAATTGCTGAGTTTGGTGGGAAGGCTCGTGATGGCAAGCTATCGATTGAAGAAATGACGGGAGGCACGTTCACGATTACGAATGGAGGCGTTTTTGGTTCACTGTTGTCTACTCCAATCCTGAACCCTCCGCAAACGGCAATATTGGGTATGCACAAAATTCAGGAGCGCCCAGTGGCTGAAAACGGTCAAGTGGTCATTCGCCCAATGATGTATCTTGCGCTGTCTTATGATCACCGTTTGGTCGATGGCAAGGAAGCGGTGCAGTTTCTTGTGGCAATAAAGGAAATGATCGAAAATCCAGCTAAGATATTACTTGAGATATAACTCTTAGTTAATTGAATTTAATAGGATTAGTAATGACAGAAAAATATGATGTCATCGTGATTGGGGCTGGTCCCGCTGGCTATGTTGCGGCTATTCGCTGCGCCCAGCTGGGCCTTAAGACTGCATGTATTGAAAAGTGGCAAAATGCCAAGGGCGAAGGCGTTAATGGAGGCACTTGCCTGAATGTTGGGTGCATTCCATCAAAAGCATTGCTGGATAGCTCTTATAAATTCCATGAGGCAAAAAGTGAATTGTCAGTTCATGGTATCAGCACCACGAGCGTGAAAATCGATGTTAAAGCGATGATTGAGCGCAAAACCAAAATTGTGGAGCAGCTCACGGGTGGTATTGCAGGTTTATTGAAAAGTAATGGCGTTACTTCTCTGTTCGGCACAGGTAAGTTGTTGTCTGGTAAGGAAGTTGAGTTGACCGATCACAAAGGCGGCAAACAAGTGCTCGCTGCTGATAACGTGATTATTGCAACAGGTTCTCAGCCCATCAACATTCCAGTGGCCCCCATTGACGGCAAAATTATTCTCGATTCCACTGGAGCCCTCGAATTAACGGCTGTACCAAAGCGATTGGGCGTGATTGGCGCTGGAGTAATTGGGCTGGAGTTGGGGAGTGTGTGGAACCGTTTGGGTAGCAAGGTTGTACTCCTCGAAGCAATGACAGATTTCCTGTCTATCATGGACCAGCAAATTGCTAAAGAATCACTGAAGATATTTACCAAACAGGGACTGGATATCCGCTTGGGTTGCCGGGTTACTGGCAGCGATGTGAAAACCAAAGAGGTTGTCGTCACCTATCAGAACGGTGACGGTGAAGAAGTCAAAGAGACCTTTGATAAATTGATAGTCTGTGTCGGTCGCCGACCTTTCACTGAAGGGCTTTTGGCGCCTGATTGCGGCGTCAATCTCGATGAACGTGGCTTTATCTTTGTCAATGAGAAATGTGCCACTAATGCGCCTGGGGTATGGGCTGTCGGTGATGTGGTACGAGGACCGATGTTGGCTCACAAAGGTTCAGAGGAAGGCGTCATGGTCGCCGAGCGTATAGCGGGTCAAAAAACCCAGATGAATTACGATATCGTACCCAATGTCATCTATACGCACCCGGAGATTGCCTCCGTTGGCCAAACCGAAGAACAGCTGAAGCAAGCCGGCGAGCCATACAGTGTTGGTGTATTTCCTTTCATTGCCAGTGGTCGCGCTCTTGCAGCAAATGACAGCGAAGGGATGGTGAAGCTGATTGCCCACGCTGAAACAGACCGTATCCTCGGTTGCCATATCGTTGGTCCCAGTGCAGCGGATCTTGTGCAGCAAGTGGCGATTGCGATGGAATTTGGGGCGAGTGCAGAAGATATCGGTATGACGGTTTTTGCACACCCGACGCTATCAGAGTCGGTGCACGAGGCGGCACTGGCAGTTAATGGTCACGCCATTCATATACCGAACCGCAAGAAACGGAAATAGTTTTTGTCTTATAACTCCGCAGTTCTCTACGATCTGCGGAGTTTTCTTATTTATTATCCTTAACCGACTGAACGGGAATGACAATGAACCTTCACGAATATCAGGCAAAGCAGCTGTTTGCTGAGTATGGTCTGCCAGTATCCGAGGGCATAGCAGCAGAAACGGTGAAGGAAGCCGTTGCAGCTGCCGATGTGATTGGCGGTGATCGCTGGGTAGTAAAAGCCCAGGTACATGCTGGTGGCAGAGGCAAAGCGGGCGGCGTCAAACTGGTGACATCCAGAGCCGAAATCGAGGCTTTTGCCCGGGAGTGGCTGGGTAATCGTCTGGTGACATACCAGACGGATAGCAATGGGCAGCCAGTAAGTCGGATCCTTGTTGAGTCAGTCACAAACATTGCCCAGGAGTTATACCTTGGTGCAGTTATCGACCGCTCGACCCGTCGCGTGGTTTTTATGGCCTCCACAGAAGGCGGCGTTGAAATCGAGAAAGTCGCGGAAGAAACCCCAGAGAAAATTCTCAAGGCGATAATTGATCCACTCACAGGGGCGCAGCCCTACCAGGCTCGTGAGTTGGGCTTCAAGCTGGGTCTCAACGCTGAGCAGATTAAACAGTTCTCCAAGCTGTTTCTCGGTCTGTCCAAATTATTCCATGATTATGATCTTGCATTGCTGGAGATTAACCCGCTGGTTATTACTGAAGAAGGTAGTCTGCATTGTCTCGACGGCAAGATTAATATCGACAGCAATGCCATGTATCGTCAGAAAAAACTGCAGGGTATGCACGATCCCTCTCAGGAAGATGCCCGCGAGGCCCATGCTGCCAGATGGGATCTCAACTATGTGGCTCTGGACGGAAATATCGGTTGCATGGTGAATGGTGCCGGCCTAGCTATGGGTACTATGGATATTGTCAAATTGCACGGTGGCCAACCGGCTAATTTTCTGGACGTGGGTGGTGGCGCGACCAAAGAACGTGTGGTTGAGGCTTTTAAAATTATCCTCTCTGACGACAAGGTCGAAGCGGTTTTGATCAATATTTTCGGTGGTATTGTTCGCTGTGATTTGATTGCGGAGGGCGTTATCGGTGCCGTTGAAGAAGTGGGTGTTAAGGTGCCTGTAGTGGTGCGCCTGGAAGGCAATAATGCCGAGCTTGGCTCCAAGCTTCTTGCTGACAGCGGATTGAATATTATTGCGGCCACCAGTCTTACGGATGCGGCTGAGCAAGTGGTAAAAGCAGCGGAGGGTAACCAGTAATGGCAATTTTGATCAATAAATCGACCAGAGTGATTTGTCAGGGGATTACCGGTGGCCAGGGAACCTTTCACTCCGAGCAGGCGATTGCCTACGGCACCAATATGGTGGGTGGTGTTACACCGGGTAAAGGTGGCTCAACCCATCTCGGTTTGCCAGTGTTTAATACAGTGGCGGACGCCGTTGCCCAGACGGCAGCTGAGGCATCAGTTATCTATGTGCCGGCACCTTTTTGCAAGGATTCCATCCTTGAGGCTGCCAATGCGGGAATTCAGTTGATTGTCTGTATTACAGAGGGTATTCCCACACTGGATATGCTGGATTGCAAAGTGAAGTGTGATGAATTGGGTGTACGATTGATCGGGCCAAACTGTCCCGGTGTGATCACGCCGGGTGAATCCAAAATCGGCATCATGCCCGGTCACATTCACCTGCCGGGCAGGGTGGGAATTGTATCTCGTTCTGGCACCCTGACCTATGAAGCGGTCAAGCAGACGACAGACTCCGGGTTTGGTCAGTCCACCTGTGTGGGTATCGGTGGTGATCCGATACCGGGATCCAATTTTATAGACATACTGGCCCTTTTTGAAAAAGACCCGGCTACCGAGGCGATTGTCATGATCGGCGAGATTGGTGGTACCGCCGAAGAGGAAGCTGCTATGTATATCAAACATAACGTTACCAAACCGGTTGTATCCTACATTGCCGGAGTGACCGCCCCGGCCGGGAAACGTATGGGCCATGCGGGCGCTATTATTGCGGGTGGCAAGGGGACGGCGGATGAAAAGGTTGCTGCTCTGGAAGATGCGGGCGTCAAAACAGTGCGCAGTCTGGCGGAGATCGGTAATGGTTTGAAGGACGTCACAGGCTGGTAGTACTGATTTTCTCAGTTATTCAAAAGGCGGTCTGTGCAGGCCGCCTTTTTTATTCAACCCATGAAATCTGATTGAAGCAGTTATTTCGGGAAAACGTTTATTTGTGTCGGGAATTTCAACGGTGTGCGCTTGATTTTTGGTTTGCTGCCCCCATTTCTGCACCAGCCAAAAAACATTTCGCTTTTAACTTTGTAACAAGGAGACGATGGCAGCCATGACTGTTGAAACCCACGGTTTTCAAACAGAGGCCAAACAGCTTCTGCACCTGATGATTCATTCACTTTATAGTAACCGGGAAATCTTTCTCAGGGAGTTGATTTCAAATGCTTCCGACGCTGCGGACAAACTTCGATTCGAGGCACTGTCAGATAATGAGATTTACGATGGTGATAGCGACCTGCAGATCAAAATAGACCTGGATCCCGACGCGGGAATCATCACTCTGCATGATAATGGTGTCGGCATGTCGAAGGAGGAGGTGATTGAGAACCTCGGTACTATTGCTAAATCCGGTACAGCGCAATTTTTAAACACGCTCTCGGGAGATCAGCGCAAAGATGCCCAATTGATTGGCCAGTTTGGTGTCGGGTTCTATTCTGCGTTTATCGTTGCTGACAAAGTCGTTGTAGAAACGCGTCGGGCAGGTACTAAAGTGAATCAGGCTGTACGCTGGACCTGTGAAGGGGAAGCTGAATACACCATCGAAGACATAGAAAAACCCTCTAGAGGCACCTCTATTACGCTGCATTTAAAAGATGATGCACTGGAATTTGCCAGTCAGCTTCGGGTGCACAATATCGTCAAGAAATATTCGGACCACATTGGCATTCCAGTAGCCGTTAGAAAGTTGGACCCTGACGCAGAGGAAAATGCAGAAGCGCCTGTTTATAAATATGAAGTGATCAACAAGGCAACTGCCCTGTGGACGCGCCCGCGCAATGAGATAACCGATGAGGAATATAAAGAGTTCTATAAGCACCTCACCCATGATTTTATGGAGCCGTTGACCTGGTCTCACAACCGGGTCGAAGGCAAGCTGGATTACACAAGTCTGCTCTATGTGCCGGGGCATGCACCCTTTGATCTTTATAATCGTGACGTTGCCCAGGGGCTGAAGCTGTATATTCAGCGCACCTTTATTATGGATGATGCTTCACAGTTCCTACCTTCATACTTGCGTTTTATTCGAGGGGTCCTGGATTCCAACGATCTGCCACTGAATGTCTCGCGGGAAATTCTACAACACAGTCCCGCTGTGGACTCCATTCGTTCCGCACTGGTAAAGCGCGTGCTGGATATGCTGGATAAGATGGCCAAAGAGTCTCCGGATGACTATGACAAAATGTGGAAGGAGTTCGGTACCGTTTTGAAGGAGGGGCCGGCAGAGGATTATGCGAACCGTGAGCGGATTGCGGGACTCCTTCGTTTTGCTACGACCAAGACAGAAGATGAAAAGGAAACTGCTTCATTGGCAGATTATCTGTCCCGCATGAAGGAAGGGCAGGAAAAAATATACTATCTTGTGGCAGATAATATGACTGCAGCCCGTAACAGTGCCTATCTTGAGGTTTTCCGCAAGCGGAATGTAGAAGTGCTTTTGTTGACCGAGCGCCTCGATGAATGGACTATTTCCCATATTCATGAGTTTGAGGGTAAGGTGCTGCAGGATATTGCGAAAGGAGAACTGGAAGATACCATTCTCACTGACAACTCGGGGGATGCAGATAGTGACGGTGAGAAAAAACAGGCCTCATCAGAGCTCATCGACAAAATTGCCAGTCGCCTGAGCGACAAAGTTGAATCTGTCAGAGAAACTCGTCGATTGACGGACTCACCCGCCTGTCTGGTGTATGCTGAAGATGCATTGAGTCCACAAATGCGGAAATTGATGGAAGCTGCCGGGCAGCCAGTGCCTGCAGATAAACCGACACTGGAGATCAATATCCACCATCCGCTTATCAACCAGCTGAGCAAAGAGGAAGATACTGAACGATGTGCTGATCTGGTGTCACTGCTTTACGATCAGGCTGTGCTGTCTGCCGGTGATCAACTGGACAACCCCAGCCTCTTCGTTCGCCGACTCAACCAGCTGTTGTTTGAGGGAGTATCATAGCCGTGCTCCCTGGCAACCTATAATCCCGAAAACAACGATAATCAGAAGTTGAAAGCATGGTGGCAATAAAAAAAATTGCAGTACTGGGTGGCGGTACGTTTGGTACCGCCATTGCCAATATGATTGCGACCAATGGTCGCAATGTGGTTTTGTGGATGCGGGATGAAGAGAATGTTGAACGCTGCCGCCAAACACGTGAAAACCACCTCTACCTTCCCGGCTATCAGCTACACCAGAATCTACAAGTATCCAGTGACCTCCATGGAAGCCTAGAGGGGGCCGAGGTTATATTCTTTTCTGTCCCCAGTTCCGCATTTCGCGCTTTAGCGAAAGATGCCAGACAGTATATTGCTCCCCAGGCCATGGTTATCAGCACTGCCAAAGGCATTGAAGCCAACACATTCAAGTTGATGAGTGAAATCCTTGAAGAGGAACTTCCAGAGGCCAGGGTTGGGGTCATCAGTGGGCCCAATCTTGCCAAGGAAATCGTCAACAGAGCGATCACAGCTACAGTTATTGCCAGCGACGATGAGCGTTTATGCAAGGAAGTGCAAGTGTTGCTGGGCTCTTCCTATTTTCGCGTTTATGCCAACCGCGATCGCTTTGGTGTGGAGTTGGCCGGTGCTTTAAAAAATATCTATGGGATTGCTGCCGGTATGGGAGCAGCCATGAAAATGGGACAAAATACCACCAGTGTATTAATTACCCGCAGTCTTGCAGAAATGAGCCGGTTTGCCGCCAAGCTGGGAGCGAACCCGATGACTTTTCTGGGGCTGAGCGGGGTCGGTGATTTATTCGTTACCTGTACTTCCCCGCTGAGCCGGAATTATCAGATAGGCTTTGCGCTGGGTGAGGGGTTGACACTCGATCAAGCAGTTGCAAAAGTAGGACAAGTTGCGGAGGGCGTCAACACCACCAGAATCATTAAACAGGAGGCTGAAGAATTGGGTATTTATATGCCTCTGGTCAGCGCTCTCTACGAAACCATGTTCAATAAAAAGCCGGTCAGTGAGGTGCTCAGTAGTCTGATGCTCGCTGAGCAAAGTACCGATGTTGAGTTTACTGCAGGGGAATGTCATGAAAGAGACGTTTAAGATCAATGTATTAAATGTCGATACCTGGATTCGGCTGCTCTATATGATTCTATTTGTCATGTTGTTAGTGGTCGCGCGTTTTGTTGTACTGATTGTTACTATCATCCAGTTCTTGGTGGTATTGGTTAGCGGGGAGGACAACCGTAATCTGAGAACATTGGGGCAGGGTACTGCTCAATGGGTCTGTCAGGCGGTTCTTTTTCTCACCTACAATTCTGAGGAAAAACCCTATCCCTTTACAGATTGGCCTGAAACTCAGGCCTCTGTGGTGGATTACTGGGCGGACGCAGAAGTGGACGAGATACCTGCTGAGGAGTATTCCTCTGCTTCAGATGAGGATGTGCCCTCTTTTGTCAGTCAGAAATCTGGAGCGGAAGCTGCATCAGTTGATGATGCTCAAAAGGAAAAAAGCGAGTAGTAAAAGCCGGTGCTGATCTACCTATTGCGCCACGGCGATGCACCGTATAGTGGCATTGCGGGTGAAAGGTCATTGTCTGCTGAGGGCAAAAATGACCTCGAATCTATTTTGTCGCAGCATCGGACGGAACTGTCCAGGCTTGCTTTAGTGCTCTGCAGCCCGGTTCTTCGTGCCCGGCAAACCATGACAGTTTTGGCAGAAACACTGAATTATCAGGGGCCACTGTTGTTTGATGATGTGCTACGTCCCGAAAGTAGTGTGGCTACCGTTGAAAGCCGTGTGAATTCCGTGGCGGAGGAGCCGATACTGTTGCTCGGCCATCAGCCTCTGATTGGCAAAATTCTCGAGTATCTGACAGATCAGACTAGTTTGGGATGGTCGATGACCACCGGCTCACTGGCTTGTCTTGATGTTACGGTTTTCAGCCGAGGTTGTGCTGAACTGAAGTGGTTGGCCACTCCGGAGCCGGGCTGAATTCGCGGATACTATCCTCCTGAAAATTTGAGCCCATACAACGGGAAAACTAACAGTTGATCAGTGAGAGGAACTCATTCCGGGTAGCTTGATTGTCTCTGAACGAGCCGAGCATGGCGGACGTTTTCATTACCGAGTTTTGCTTCTCTACGCCCCGCATCATCATACACATATGTTTGGCTTCAATAATGACGGCAACGCCATTTGCTCCAGTGACGGACTCAATGGTGTTTGCGATCTGGGCAACCAGTGTCTCCTGAATTTGTAGGCGGCGAGCATACATGTCGACAATTCTGGCAACCTTTGAAAGGCCCAGTACCTTTCCGTCGGGAATATAAGCAACATGACATTTGCCGATAAATGGCAGTAAGTGATGTTCGCAAAGTGAATAGAGCTCAATGTCCTTGACGATAACCATTTCATTGGCATCGGAAGGAAACAGGGCTCCATTGATTACGTCATCGAGATTCTGGTGATAGCCACGGGTCATAAACTCAAATGCTTTGGCTGCCCGCTTGGGTGTATCCTTCAGTCCTGCCCGGGTAACCTTTTCCCCCGTAGACTCAATGATATGGGTGTAGCAATCGGTAATTTTCACAAATATTCTCGGCCATTAGCTGTAGAGTCCGGAGCATAACCTTACGTCGGCGATAGGTAAACCTAAAGCCATTTGTTGACAGCAAAAGTACAATGCCTGCATGAAAAATCAAAGAATCATACCGGCCAGGGTTGGCGATTTGATCAATTGGGGTGCAGAGCGCTTTGAAGCTGAAGGGCTGTGTTTTGGTCACGGCACTGACAATGCTTGGGACGAGGCCCTCAGCCTGGTATTGTTTGTTTTGAGTCTGCCCTGGGATAGCGATGTCAGTATCCTGCAGCGGTCACTTTCCACTGACGAGCAATCGCGTATCACCAGCCTGTTCGACCGGCGTATTAACGAGCGTATTCCTGCAGCTTATATGATTGGTGAGGCTTGGTTTGCCGGATTGTCGTTCGCTGTTGATCCGCGAGTATTGGTGCCGCGCTCACCTATTGCCGAACTCATTGAATCTGGGTTTTCTCCCTGGTTAAAAA
>CATLZI010000063.1 GCA_950063125.1 uncultured Porticoccus sp.
TACGATATTCGGCAGAGCGGGCGTGGGCTGTCAGGCTTTCCCCCCGGGCCAGCACCGACGCAGTTTTCCCCAATGTCGAAGCACCTTCGGCGGAACACATAATCAGTGAACTGCGCTTTTGAAAATCATAAACACCCAGCGGCGAGGAAAAACGGGCCGTCATGGAGGTCGGCAGGACATGGTTGGGACCGGCACAGTAATCGCCCACCGCCTCGGCGGTATAACGACCCATAAAGATAGCCCCGGCATGCCGAATACCCGGCAACCAGTCTTCGGGGCTCGCCACAGACAGCTCTAGATGCTCGGGAGCAATGCGGTTAATCAGCGCCAGTGCGTCCGCCATGTCCGCTACCGCGATCAGGGCACCGCGCCTCTCAAGTGACGCACGAATAATCGATGCCCGCTCCATTGTGGGCAACAACTTGCCAATACTGGTTTTTACCTGTTCAAGGAAATCCATATCCGGACTGATCAGGATGGCCTGAGCTTCTTCGTCGTGTTCAGCCTGGGAAAACAGATCCATAGCGATCCAGTCCGGGTTTGTCTGACCATCGCAAACCACCAGAATTTCCGAGGGCCCCGCCACCATGTCCAGACCCACGGCTCCGAACACAGCTCGCTTGGCCGTGGCAACAAAGATATTGCCCGGCCCGACAATCTTGTCCACCCGAGGCACGGTTTCCGTACCATAGGCCAATGCACCAATGGCCTGAGCGCCGCCCAGTGTAAACAGACGATCAACTCCGGCAATCGCTGCCGCAGCGAGGACCAGCGGATTCAGTTCGCCACCCGGCGCGGGCACCACCATGATAATCTCGTTAACGCCGGCCACCCGGGCAGGCAGAGCATTCATCAGAACCGACGACGGATAGCTGGCTTTGCCCCCGGGCACATAAATGCCCACCCGGTCCAGTGCGGTGATCTGCTGCCCCAACAGGGTGCCGTCCTCTTCCCGGTAGTGCCAGGAGGCCTGCTTCTGGTGCTGGTGATAACGGCGAATTCGTTCCGCCGCCAATTCCAGTGCATCGCGCTCAGCTGCGGGGAGGTCGGCCAATGCTCCGAAAACAACGTCGGGAGGAATTTCGAGCTCCCCAACATCACCGACATCCCGGGCGTCGAAGCGATTGGTAAATTCAATCAAAGCCTGATCACCGCGCTGGCGCACAGCCGCCAGAATATCACCAACGATCTGCTCAACATTTTGATCTGATACATTCTCCCACGCCAGCAATTCAGTCAGCCGGTCGTCGAAACAGCTATCTGCGGTAGACAACTGCAGGATACTGATGGGTTCACTTTGCATCGTCATCGGACCTTCTTCACCGCTTCCGTCAGACGGTCTACGATATCTTGCAGCAATCGGTGCTTCATCTTCATGGCGGCCTTGTTCACAATTAGCCGGGAACTGATGTCAGCAATAAACTCCCGGGCCTCCAGGCCATTGGCCCGAAGCGTATTGCCGGTATCCACAATATCCACAATCTCATCCGCCAGGGCCATGATCGGAGCCAGCTCCATGGCACCGTAGAGTTTTATGATATCCGCCTGACGACCCTGTTCGGCATAAAAACGGCGGGCCACGTTAACGTATTTGGTGGCTACCCGAATACGCCCTGTGCCAGGCGCTGCCCCAGCCACTGCCGCAGTCATCATACGACAGCGGGCGATACCCAGGTCCAGCGGTTCATAGAGCCCGCCACCGCCATGCTCCAGGAGGGTGTCTTTTCCCGACACACCCAAATCCGCTGCCCCAAACTGCACATAAGTAGGAACATCTGAACCACGCAATACCAGCAATCGCACATCGGATCTACTGGTATCAAACAGAAGCTTGCGACTGGCACTAATGTCTTCCAGAGGCGCAATATCGACTTCCGCCAGCAAAGGCAGGGTTTCTTCCAGAATACGCCCCTTGGTCAGGGCAATGGTAATTTGCATGGCACTCACATTGTTTATGCAACTGGTTACTTGAGGAAAACGCCCGACCGGGACTAACGACCCGGAATCCTGCGGATATTGGCACCGAGCTGCTGCAGTTTTTCCTCAATACATTCATACCCTCGATCTATATGGTAAATACGATCGACAATGGTTTCACCATCAGCCACCAGTCCGGCAATCACCAGACTGGCCGATGCCCTCAGATCTGAAGCCATGACCGGCGCCGCTTTGAGCCGCTCGACCCCGGTAACGATGGCGGTATTTCCTTCCAGGGTAATTTTGGCCCCCATTCGGTTCAGCTCATGGGTCTGAACCAGACGATTCTCAAAGATCGTCTCGGTAATCGTACCCACCCCATCGGCAACCGCATTGACGGTTGTCAACTGTGCCTGCATGTCCGTGGGAAAGGCCGGATAGGGGGCTGTTTTGAAATTGACCGATTTTGGCCTCCGCCCTTCCATATCCAACGCTATCCAGTCCTTGCCGACACTGATTTTTGCACCGGCTTCCTCCAGTTTGATCAACACAGCCTCGAGGATGTGTGGATCGGTATCCTTGAGCTTGACGCACCCCCGGGTCGCTGCAGCCGCGGCCAGGTAAGTGCCCGTCTCAATGCGATCGGGCATAATCCGGTAACTGCCCCGATGCAGGGTGTCGACCCCATCGATAGTCAGAGTTGTGGTGCCCATACCCGTCACCCGGCCACCCAACGCGTTAATACAGTTGGCCAGATCGACCACTTCGGGTTCGCGAGCGGCATTTTCAATAATAGTCTGGCCATCGGCAAGCGCCGCGGCCATCATGAGGTTTTCCGTTGCACCCACGGAGACCGTGTCCATCAAAATATGGGCACCCTTGAGGCGTCCATTACAGCGGGCATTGATGTAGCCACCGTCAATATCTATCTCGGCACCCATCATTTCCAGCCCGCGCAGGTGCAGATCTACCGGTCGACTGCCGATTGCACATCCACCGGGAAATGAGACATTGGCAACACCAAACTTCGTGAGCATTGGGCCCAGAACAAGAATGGAAGCACGCATGGTCTTGACCAAGTCATAGGGTGCCACATGACTGTGCAAAGTTGTGGCATCAACTTCCACCTGCATCTTTTCATTCAACACCACACTGACACCGAGGCATCCGAGCAGCTCGAACATGGTGGTTATGTCATGCAGGTGGGGCACATTGGAAATCATCACCGGGCCATCGGCCAGGAGCGTGGCCGCCATGATCGGCAGTGCGGAATTTTTGGCGCCGGAGATACGGATTTCCCCGAACAGTGGGCCGCCTCCGGAAATCAACAACTTGTCCATTCAAAACCCTTGTGATTCAGCAAGGCAGTGGCCAATGTGAGCTGAGATGGGTGAGGGAAACCGGCGCGGGCTTATTTGCGAACTTCATCCGGCGTATAGGTTTTGATATTTACCGCGTGAATAGCGCCTTCGGCTATGTGTTGCTGAAGCACGGCATAGATTTTTTGTTGCCGCTGTACCGGGCGGAGTCCGGAAAATAAGTCGCCGACGACCTGTATTTCAAAGTGGCTACCATCGCCATCAACGGTGACATCACAATCGGCCAGAGCATCCTGCAGGAGCACCTGCACATCATCGGGAGTCATGGGTTACCCCTCACTTTTAATGACATCTGACGGGGCAGACCAGTTGGCTATGACCTGATCGATATTGCCGTCATATTGTTCGGCTCTCTGGGCAAACTGGTTGCGGAACGTTTTACCCAGGTTGATCCCGTTGATCACAACGTTGGTGATTTTCCACGCACCTTCACGATTGAGCGCCATAGAGTAGTAGAGTGGAAAGACCCCATCCTTGCCACGAATTTCCTGAACCACGGTAACCCGGCGCTTACCTTCAAGATCTTCCTTGGGCGGCAACACCACAATGGTTTCATCGCCATAGGAAATCAGACCGCGACCATAGGTTTCAATCAGGTCGCGATGAAAGGTTTTGACGAACAGCTCACGCTGTTCATCGGTAGCCTCGGCTCGATAGGTACCCATAACATTGCTGGCAATCCACTTGAAATCAATCACCCGGGTCAGCAGGCAATCCAGCGAATCGAAGAAAGCCTGGGGCTCATCGTCAAAAGTCTCCCGGTGTTCATCAATCATCTGCAACAAATCTTCAGTCACGGTCTCAATTAATTCATGGGGACTTTGTTCTGATGAGGTAACGGCATCATCCGCAGCCTGGGTAGCAATTGCATGACCCGACAACAGAACAACGAGTGCGGGAAGCAATGTTTTTATCAACCTTTTGTACATGGCAATTTTCCTCTAATTATTCGGGCCTGCTGGCTGAACAGCTGTCCTTTGTTCGGTCACAACCATTTGACAGCAACAACCCAGCCAAGTGCCTGATTAGCTGACCTGAAAAGGCGTGCACTATACCATTGCCCCGCTATTTCCGAAATCCTTGAGAGCCAGGCAATTTTATGGAGAACCTGTTAATGGCCTCTGCCGAGGTTCTGACTGAACTGCCAGGGCTGGGGGTGCGCTGCTAATAATAATGTATACCTCACATAGCGACACGGACGCCCGCTTGCCGATCACCGTCAACACTTACAGCATTACCTGGTTGCCGGTATACTTGGCAAAATATTTTGGGTAGCCAATGACCACCAGTAATTTTGCCGAAGCCGCACGCCGCACCATCCGTCTTGAAGCCGAAGCCGTCACCCTGCTCGAAGAGCGGATTGATGCCGCTTTTGACCGTGCCTGCGAGTTGATCATGCAGTGCACCGGTCGCGTCATTGTTACCGGCATGGGAAAGTCCGGACATATCGGCAGGAAGATTGCCGCCAGTCTGGCGAGCACGGGAACCCCCGCGTTTTTCGTTCATCCCGGGGAAGCCAGCCATGGCGACCTTGGCATGATCACACGGGTTGATCTGGTGCTGGCATTATCCAATTCCGGAACCACCGCCGAAATCATTACCCTGCTACCACTCATTAAGCGTATGGGCCTTCCGCTGATCAGTATGACCGGCAACCCGGATTCGATTCTGGCCCAGGCATCAGAGGCCCACCTGGATGTCCGGGTTCCCAGTGAGGCCTGCCCTCTGGGGTTGGCACCGACCACCAGTACCACGGCGACACTGGTCATGGGCGACGCTCTGGCAATTGCTCTGCTGGAGGCACGGGGTTTTACCGCCGAGGACTTCGCCTTTTCCCACCCGGGCGGGGCACTCGGTCGCAAACTGCTACTCAAGGTGGAAACCATCATGCACAGTGGCGATGAGTTGCCCCGGGTGTTCGAGGACGCGTTACTGAAAAAAGCCCTGGTGGAAATGACCGCCAAAGGGTTTGGCATGACGACGGTGGTTAACCGCCAGGGAGAACTGGTCGGGGTATTTACCGACGGCGATCTACGCCGGGCTGTCGATAACGATATCGACATCAATCACAGCACCGTCCGTCAATTAATCAAGGGCAGCTGCAAGGCCGTTCATCGGGAACTGCTCGCGGCCGAGGCATTAAAAATCATGGAAGACAATAAAATTACGGCACTTGTTATTGAAGACGCCAACCACCATCCGATTGGGGTTCTCCATATGCACGACATCCTGCGCGCGGGAGTCATGTAACCATGTCAGCCCCGAACCTGAAAGTCACCAGCAGAGCTCGTCAAATCCGGTTATTGCTACTGGATGTAGACGGCGTCCTGACCGATGGCTGCCTCTACTACGGCAACAATGGAGAGGAACTGAAATCGTTCAACATACAGGACGGTCTCGGGATTAAACTATTACAGCGCAACGGCATCAAAGTCGGCATTATCACCGGCCGATCTTCAGCACTGGTGGCAAGACGGGCCAAAGAGCTGGGTATCGATCTTGTCGTACAGGGAAGAGAGGACAAACTGACAGCTCTGGAAGACTTGCTAGTTACACACCCTTACCAGATGAACGAAATTGCCTTTCTCGGCGACGATCTTCCCGACCTGGCTGTCATCAGGCAAGTGGGGCTGGGGGTAGCCGTGGCGAATGCCCGGCCAATTATCGCTGAACACGCACTCTGGCAGACCACCGCCTGCGGTGGAGCCGGTGCTGTCCGGGAGCTGGCCGAGCTGCTTTTACAGGCTCAGGATAAACTGGAATCCACCTTTACGGACTACCTCTAAACTTATGCGCAATATTTTAATGACTGCCATGCTGCTCGCCTCAACAGGGATTTTCCTGTTGTTCTGGCTGTCGCCACCGGAGGTATTTCTGAACAAGCCACACGCCGATGTAGAAGAATTACCCAAAGCAGACAGTTATATGAACAATATTGATACGGTAAATTTTGACAGGGATGGCAACCGGGCTTACACCCTCACAGCCACGGAGGCGCGCCACTTTAATCGCGGCAACCGACTGGAACTGGAGAACCCCGGCATGGTGTCTTACAGTGAACCGAACGAGGGTTCGGAGCAGACACCCCCATGGCATGCAACCTCCCAGAAAGGGACTATCTACAATGGGGGTGAGCGGGCTGTCCTATCCGGTGACGTCTATGCCTGGCAATCTGTTAAAAAAGGCGGTAAAAATGAATTTCTCACCAGCAAATTAACCATATTCCCTGAGACCAATATTGCCGAAACCGGCCTACCTGTGACTATTAAAACACCTCAGGGGGAGACCACTGGCACAGGCATGTGGGCAGATCTTAATGATGAGATATTCAAACTGCTATCAAAAGTAAAGGGGATTCACCGTGCGCCATAATTTATTCATTCTGCTGCTACTGGCAACATGTCATTCCTCCAGTCTGGCGCTACCCAGCGACGCACAACAGCCTATCAATATTGAGTCGGACAGAGCCGAACGATATGAAAAAACCGGTACAACGATCTACGAAGGCGCTGTCGTTATTACCCAGGGAACCATCAAAATCCACGCGGACAAGGTCACCGTCTACACGGCAAATAACCAGGTCGTCCGAATTGTCTGTGTGGGAGAACCTGCCCGCTACCAACAACAACCGAACCCCAACGACAGCCTGATGTACGCCAAGGGGGATACTATTGAATACCACCTGGCCAGCGACCGTATCGACCTACTGAAAAATGCCAGCGTTGAGCAAAATGGCACCGTTATCACCGGTGAAAAAATCAACTATGACCTGAAGGCAGAGGTGGTCAAGGCGAGCAGTGGCGACAATCCCCGCCAGCGAATCCAGATGGTCATTCCACCCAACAAGCAAAAGGATGCAAACTAAATGGCTATCCTTAAAGCGTCAAACCTGGTCAAAAGCTATAAAAGAAGGCCGGTGATTCGCGATGTATCTCTCACCGTCGAAAGCGGTGCGATTGTCGGATTGCTCGGGCCTAACGGCGCTGGCAAAACCACCTGTTTTTACATGATTGTCGGGCTGGTTCATCAGGATGGCGGCTCTGTTCATATCGATGATGAAGACATCACTTCTCTGTCCATGCACGGCAGGGCGCGCAAGGGACTTGGCTATCTCCCGCAAGAGGCTTCCATTTTTCGCAAGATGACCGTGGAGAATAATATTCTGGCGATTCTGGAAACCAGAAAAGATCTCAACAAACAACAGCGTGTGAAAAAACTGGAACAGCTACTTCAGGAGTTTCATATCAACCATATCCGCAACACCCTTGGCATGAGCCTCTCGGGAGGGGAGCGTCGCAGGGTGGAAATTGCTCGTGCACTGGCCATTGAGCCGGCCTTTATCCTTCTGGATGAACCCTTTGCCGGGGTCGACCCGATTTCAGTCAACGATATCAAACAGATCATCCGTCATTTACGCGATATAGGTATTGGTGTCCTGATCACAGACCACAACGTACGCGAGACACTCGATATCTGCGAGCATGCCTATATCGTTGGCGAAGGACAGGTTATTGCCGAGGGGCAGGCCACTGATATTGTCGCCAACCAGCAGGTACGGGATATCTATCTCGGCGAAGACTTTATGCTTTGATGGGACGTACTACCGCACAGCGATTGCGCGAAACGGCACACATTTTGCTTGTCTCTCCCCCCGAAGGCAGACTACACTTTCCGTGTGAATATTTTCGTAACAATCCTCTATACGCAGTCATAACATGAAAGCCAGCTTGCAACTGAAAATCGGCCAGCAGCTGACGATGACCCCTCAGCTACAGCAGGCCATCCGTCTGTTGCAACTTTCCTCTCTCGACTTGCACCAGGAAATCCAGCAGAACCTCTACGATAACCCGCTGCTTGAGCTTGCCGAAGAATCCGAGAATCTGGCCGCAGAAACCGCCACCGGGAAAAATGAAGATATCGACAGTGCAACGCGTGATCTCAACAGCAGTGAATGGGACAGCAAAATACCCACTGACCTGCCAGTCGATGCCAATTGGGACGACATCTACCAACCCAGCACCACCATCAGAAACACCGGCGCGGATACACGCGACTTTGACAGCGTTCACAACGTCACAGAGTCGCTTCAGGACCACTTGATCTGGCAACTTAATCTGACGCCGATGTCTCCCAAGGATTACCTGATCGGTGAAATCATTATCGATTCAATTGATAGCCGGGGCATGCTGACAGCACCGGTTGAAGAAATCTGGGCTGCGCTGGACGACGAAATTGAACTGGATGAAGTACTCGCTGTAGTGCACCGCATTCAGCAATTTGACCCACCTGGTGTTGCAGCCACCAGCCTCGCCGAATGCCTTCTGATTCAGCTGAACCAGTTCTCTCCGGATACGCCGCTGATTAACGAGGCCATCCAGCTCGTTACTGACCACCTGGAACTGGTTGGACAGCGAAATTTTCGACAAATGGAAAAAATCACCGGTCTGTCCCAGGAGATACTCGAGGGCGCCATCCTGCTCATTCAGACACTGTCCCCCAACCCCGGTGATGCCATTCGAAACGATGATATCGAGTACGTGGTACCCGATGTTCGGGTCACCAAAGCCGATAATCACTGGAAAGTTTCCCTCAACGAGGACATCACCCCTCGCCTGAGCATCAATCAACAGTATGCCCAACTGATTCGTAGAGCCGACTCCAGTCAAGACAATACCTTCCTCAAAAATCACCTCCAGGAGGCCAAATGGTTTCTGCGCAGTATGGAAAGCCGCAATGACACCCTGATGCGCGTCACCAGCTGCATCATTGAATTACAACAGGGCTTTCTGGAACAGGGACCCGTGGCGATGAAGCCCATGGTGCTGGCAGATATTGCCGAACGACTGGACTTGCACGAATCCACTATTTCGAGGGTGACCACCCAAAAGTACATCGACACACCGCAGGGTGTTTTTGAACTCAAGTATTTCTTCTCCAGCCACGTCTCGACCGACGCTGGCGGGGAGTGTTCATCAACAGCCATTCGCGCTATGCTGAAAAAAATGGTAAGCGCTGAAAATCCGGGCAAGCCCCTCAGTGACAACAAGCTGACAGCACTGCTTCAGGAGATGGGTATTCAGGTTGCCCGACGCACTGTTGCCAAATACCGCGAGGGGATGGGCATCCCCTCTTCCAGCGAAAGAAAACGCTACAACCCCAACACCTAACACCCATTAAGGAGAACCGCATGCAATTGAACATCAGCGGACATCATCTCGATATCACTGATCCGATCAAAGACTATGTCACTACCAAATTATCCAAACTGGAGCGCCATCACGACGGCATCACCAGCACGAATGTGATCCTCTCGGTTGAAAAATTGATCCAGAAAGCTGAAGCAACAGTCCATGTCAGCGGCGGGGAATTCTTTGCCGATTCCG